>CAMALD010000022.1 GCA_945836355.1 uncultured Lachnospiraceae bacterium
AGTGTATTTTGATGCAAAAACGAAGCTCCACCTACAGAAATATATTGAAAGCAGCGTAAATCACTTTGTAAAAGGAATACAAAAATAGAGATGGTACACGGGTACCATTTCTTTTTAGTATATATGCAAGCAAGTACATGCAATCAAAAGGAGGATAATAAGATTATGAAGCTGACAGGGAGAGTTCATTTATTGCGCAGGGAGTTTTATGTTACCCCAACGGTAAAACGATATGTAAACCTGTATCTGATTGTCGGAGACAGGGGCTGCTATCTTGTGGATGCAGGAGTTGCAGGGACAGAAAAACAGATTGATGCCTATCTGAAATCGATTGGAAAATCCATGTCGGACATCAGGGGAATATTTTTAACACATTCGCACCCGGACCATATCGGAGCTGCGGCAGAGCTTAAAAGACAATTGTCACAATATGCCGGGAATCCGCTGGTGGCAAAAAGCATTGCGAGCTGTCTGGATATAAGCTGAAGTTATAACGAATCATAGAAAACCCCGTTTACCGAATTGTCGCAATTGAGTTGACTTTTCATTTTGCGATGGTATAATGAGTACAAATTTAAAACCTACCAACAAAGTAGGCAAGTAGGTGATAAGAAAAGAAAAGGAGGACAAAGCTATGGGATGCTGTGGATTTGATGCACAGGAGCAGAGTGCAGAGGAATTGTTGTCATCATATACCGATGAGGAAGCTGAAAAATATGCGCAGGAGGTCGGAGTAAAGCCGAGACCGAATGAGACCATCAGTGAGATTGATGAGACGGGAGCTTTTATCCGTCAGCCAAATTCCTTCATTCAGAAGTTTGGCGATAAGGAGGGTGATTTGAAGGCAGAGGCAGGACGCTACGCAATCTACTGGGCTGTCGGCTGTAACTGGTCTAACCGGCCGGTGATTGTGAGGGATCTGCTCGGCTTGCAGGGAGTCATTAAGGATCACCTGGTAACCCCTTCCGGCAAGACAAACAAGTACGGGCACGGTTTTGGTGACCAGCCGGGACATAAGGATCCGCTGACCGGAGCTGATTTCTTGAGTGAGTTTTACAAGCGTGCGAAGCCGGACTACACAGGGAGAGCAACGACGCCGACGCTGGTAGATATCATTGAAAAGAAAGCAGTAAACAATGATTATCACCGGTTGACAAATTATCTGGAGGTTCAGTTCCGGCCGTTTCAGGCGGAGGATGCACCGGATCTTTATCCGAAGCAGTTCAGAAAAGAGATAGATGAGTTCAACGACTGGTTGTTCCCTCATGTCAATAACGGGCATTACCGCATGGCATTCTGCCAGTCGCCGGAAGCCTACGATGAGGCCTACGAGGATTTCTATGAATCCCTGGATAAGCTGGAGAAGAGATTGGAAACAAACCGTTTCCTCTTCGGAGATTACATAACCGACAGTGACGTGAGAGCTTATGTGACACTGGTAAGATGGGATGTGGGTTATTACCGCAACATCGGACCGGTAAAGAAGCCGATTAAGGATTACAAAAATATCTGGGGATATTTGAGAGAGCTGAATGCCATTCCGGCATTCCACAATAACAGCAATGCGAGAACACTGGCACTGAACGGGTTGCCGAAGGACAACAAGAAATTGTTCAAGAGCTACAATGAAAGAATCCTGACAAAGGTGGATTTCGACAAGCTGTGGGCAGATGACGGCGAGAGAAGAAAACTCAGCAGGACGCCGGATGAAGTATTCCTTCGCCACAAGCCGGGTGAAACCTACGAGGAGTATGCCGGTGAGATTTCGGATACCATCTGGAACAGCTCAAGCTGGGAGGACCGCAATCCGAAGAACGGAACCTTATCGGTGGATGCATCCATCAACCCGCTGAAAGGCTTGCTATAACATTCTATATATCACAGGGGATTAGCTATCCCAAAACAAAAATCAGAAAATATGGAGGAAAGAGATTATGAGAAAAGGAATTATTAAGAGGATTACCGTATTGGCTGCAGCTGCAGCACTTTCGATTACAGGCTTTGCAGGCTGCGGAAAGGACGAGGAAAGCAATGCATCCGGAGTGAAGAAGATTACCGCTGCTACGTCAGGAAGCCCTGCACCTTATGTGGTAGTTGATGAGAACAATAATATCAGCGGCAGTGACGTGGAAATCCTGAAAGCAATTTTTGCCAAGCTTCCACAGTATGAGCTGGAAATCATTAAGTCCGACGACCCGCTGACCGGACTTACGAGCGGACTGTATAATCTTGCGGTAAACAATTACGCATGGCGCGATGAGAGAGGCGAGCTGTACTATTACAGTCTTCCTTACAAGTCCGGCTATGATGTATACATTCAGAGAGTCGGGGATGAGCCGTTGACCGGACTCCAGGACCTTGCAGACAGACATTACAAGATTGAGGTCGGTGCAGGCTCTAACAAGGCTTTGGCATTGGAGCACTGGAACGAAGAGAATCCGGACCACCCGATTGAAATCGTCTACAGCGAATCCAATTTCCAGATTAAGTTCCAGAACATTGTTGACGGAAAGACCGATGTGGCAATCGATGACGGACCGATTCTCGACACTCTGATTGGCCGGTTCGGCTTGGAAAATGATCTGGCAGGCAATCCGATTGACGCTGCGACACAGGAGTTCATAAGCCCGACAAACTACTCCTACTTCCTTTTCCCGAAGGACAGTGAGGCAGCTGCACTCAGAGAGGATGTTGACAAGGCTTTGAAGGAGATCAAGGCGGATGGAACGCTTGCAGAAATCCTGATCCGGTATTTCGGAACCGACACCAGCCCGTCAGAAGAGGATCTGGTGAAAACAAAGAACTGATAATCCTTAGGAAAAGAGATGGTGAGATGAAGAAGCTTATTAAAAATGTCAATGTATTTGACGGAAAGAATGTTAAGGTGGCAAAGCATCAGAACATTGCGATTACAGACAATCTGGTGACGGAAATCTTTTCCGGGGATTTTTCGGAGGAAGGTTTTGATGAAGTAATTGACGGAAAAAACCAATACGCCATTCCGGGGCTGACCGATGCACATGTGCATCTTGGAAAAACACACATTGATGGTGCCTCTGCTTCCTACGATGCCATCATCGGTTCGGTGGTGGCTGGTAAGCTTCTTGATCACGGAATAACCACCGTGAGAGATGCAGGAAGTGTGACAGATGGATTAAAGCGGGCGATTGACGAGGGTGTCGTGAAGGGACCGAGAATCTATCCGAGCATGAATTTTCTGTCACAGACCTGCGGGCACGGTGACAGCGATGCCGCACATCACAATCGGGATATACAGTACCGCAGCCCGAGAGGCGTGGCTCTCTGTGACGGAGTCGCGGAGTGCAGGAGGGCGGTGAGAGAGCAGTTTTATCTGGGGGCGTCGCAGATTAAGATTATGGCAGGCGGGGGAATGAGCTCCCTGTGCGACCCGGTGGAAACCTTACAGTTCTCGCCGGAGGAAATGAAAGCGATTGTGGAAACGGCTGCGGATTACGGTACCTATGTGCTGGCTCATCTTTATACCCCGGCCTGCATGCAAAGAGCGATAAAAGCCGGTGTCAGGAGCTTAGAGCACGGTCACTGGATTGATGACGAGACCGCAAGAATGATTCAGGATACCCAAACCTTTCTGAATCCGTGCCCACAGTTTACTTTGGAAGAAATCAAGTGGAATCATATGGGTGAATATTCGGATCAGCCCTCCCAGCTCAAAAAGAAGAGTAAGCGGGGCGGAGCAGACATCAAAAAACACATCGAGGAAACAACAGAATTCATCAACAAATACGATTTGAAGATTCTTTTCGGCACGGATCTGATGATTATGTACAATGAATATGAGCCGAGGGAAAGCCTGGATTTTACGGTTTATAAAAAGCGTTTCGGTTCGTACAAGGGTCTTTTGGCAGCGACCGGTAATTTCAATGAGATTACAAAGCTGACCACTTACCAGAATCCTTATCCGGATGGTGAAATCGGATTGCTGCAAAAAGGGGCATACGCGGACATCGTTATTACCCGGGGGAATCCGGCAGAGGATCTGGATGTTTTGGGAAATACAGATAATATCCTCTTCGTTATGAAGAATGGAGAGATTTATAAAAATCAGTTATAGGAAATGCGAAGATGGAAGGAGATTCGGATATGGAAATCTACAGACTGGCAAAGAAGGATGCACCTGATTGGCTATACAAGGCGTATGATTATGTACGAATGGATGCCTTTGTCTTTGGGCAGGACATTCCGGTGGAGATGGAGTTCGGCCATGATGAACCGGTCGATGAGCTTGAAGCTGTCGTACTGGTAGAAAATCATAAGCCGGTTGCGGGCTGCAGGATTACCTATCCGCGGCCTGACATCGGAAAAATCGGCAGAGTGTGTGTTATAAGAGAAAAGCAGAGAAAAGGGGTTGGACACATACTGATTGCGGAGGCGGAAAAGTGGATTAAGGAGAGGGGATTCCATCATATTGTGATTAATTCCCAGGATCGTGCGGCGGCATTTTACGAGCGCTGCGGTTATAAGCTGGTACCGGGAGTGGACCCGGAAATATACGAGAATCATCCGCCGCGCCATCAAAGCAGGGAAGAGAAGGAAGAACAGAGAAAGAAAATCGGTTTTGGCTGCGTGCTGGTTGAAAAATACATAGATTGAAAAGGGCAAGGAAAAAAATATGGCAAAATTATTTGATTTTGAACAGGTATTTACGAATATTCCCGAGCTGTTGAAATATCTCCCGATTACACTGGAACTGGCATTGCTGGCAACCTTTATCGGACTGGTGCTCGGACTTTTACTGGCAATTGTTAAAATGAAGCAGATTCCGGTCTTAAAGCAGATTGCAGCGCTGTTTGTCTCGATTGTGCGGGGCACTCCGGTACTGGTACAGCTCTATATCGTATATTTTGGTGTACCGATGTTTTTCAAGTACCTGAATACGAAATACGGAACCCACCTGGCGGTGGCGGAGATTCCGGGATTCGTATATGCGGTGCTTGCACTGGGACTTAACTCTTCGGCATTCAGCTCCGAGATGATCCGTTCGGCTCTGATGAGTGTCAGCAAGGGACAGCTCGAAGCAGCCAATGCACTCGGCATGACCTACGGTCAGGCCCTGAGAAGAATCATTATACCGGAGGCGATGACCGTTGCGCTTCCGACCATCGGAAACTCACTGATTTCGGCAATCAAGGGTACTTCCCTCGCATTCACCTGTGCCGTGGTGGAAATCACCGCGCAGGGTAAGATTATCGGCGGAAGAAATTACAGATATTTTGAGGTTTACTGCTCGCTGGCAATCATCTACTGGCTTGTGACCGTAGTGATTGAGCAGATTCTCAAAGCGGTGGAAAAGAAGATGGCGATTCCGGAGCAGGTGGAAAGCTACATAGAGCAGAAAGACGAAAAATAGATGGGAGTGAGATTATGAGCCTGATTGAGATAAAAGATTTACATAAAAAATACAAGGAGAACGTGGTACTGGATGGAATTAATCTGAGCATCGAGCAGGGTAATGTCATCGGCATTATCGGCCCTTCCGGCACGGGTAAGTCCACACTCCTTCGCTGCCTGAATCAGCTTGAGATTCCGGAAAAGGGCACAATCAGCATTAACGGAAAGGAAATCAATCTTTCCTCCAGAAAAAACAAGAAGGAAATCCTCGCACTTCGCCAGAACACCGGAATGGTGTTCCAGCAGTTCAACCTGTTTGAGAGAAAGACTGCACTGGAAAATGTGGAGGAAGGCTTGATTGTCGTGCAGAAGAAGTCTAAGGAGGAGGCGAGAAGGATTGCGCTCGAGGAATTAAAGAGAGTCGGAATGCTTAACTGGGCGAATCATTATCCGAGGCATCTTTCCGGCGGACAGCAGCAGAGAGTTGCGATTGCCAGAGCATTGGCAATGAGACCGCAGTTATTGCTTCTGGATGAGCCGACCTCGGCTCTTGACCCGGAGATGGTCGGTGAGGTATTGGATGTCATCAAAAAGATTGCTGCGGAAGGCTTTACCATGCTTCTGGTGTCCCACGAGATGGCATTTGTAAGAAACGTTTCCAATCGTGTTATTTTCATCGATAAGGGAGTTGTCGTCGAGGACGGAACGCCCAAGCAGGTATTTTCCAATCCGCAGAATGAGAGAACCAAGGAGTTTCTGGCAAAGATGTATATGCTTGAGGTGGAGCCGGAGTACATTATTTGACAAATACTAATGAGTGGAAGGAGCTAAGAAAGCTATGGCAGAATATGATTATGAACTGGTACATGGGAAAAAAATCCGGGTTCGCCCGAAGGAAACCGTTTCGGAGATTGATGCAAACGGATATTTCAGAAGACAGCCGAACCATTTTACGACCCCGTTCGGTGACGGGGAAAATGATTTGAAGGCAGCGGGAAACGGAAGATACCGCTTAATCTGGGCGAAGCTTTGCCATTGGTCTAACCGTGCTTCGATTGTAAGAGAATTGGAGGGGCTTGATGACCAGATTTCCGTGAATATGGTAAGCCATGCCCGGCACGAAAAAAATCTTGGCTGGGAGTATGTGTACAATGAAAACAATACCGACCCGGTATTGGGCGACCAGTTTCTTTCGGAAGCATACTACAGGGCGGACTGGGATTATCAGGGAAGAACGACCGTACCTGCCCTGATTGATACACAGACCGGCAAAGTTGTCAACAACGATTACAACTGGCTGACGAATTATCTGGAGGTGAATTTCCGGCCGTGGCATAAAAAAGGTGCGCCGGAGCTGTATCCGGTGGAGCTTCGGGATGAGATTGACAAGATGAATCTCTGGCTGTTTGACAATATTAACAATGCGGTTTACCGCAGCTCGTTCTCGAGAAGCAACGAAGGGCATTTCGACGGCGTGAATACCTTCTACGCCGCTATGGACCGGCTGGAAAAGCGTCTGGAGACAAATCGTTTCCTGTTCGGTGATTACGTTACCGATTCCGATATTCGGCTTTATGTGACCCTGGCAAGACTGGATATCCGTTATACGAACCAGCTTGGTGAGACAAAGCATCCGCTTTACACCTACAAAAATCTGTGGGGATATGCGAGGGAGCTCTGGGCTGTTCCTGCATTCCGCAACAATACCTTTTTTGCTGATTTTGCGGTGCCGCCTGCCGATGTACAGGGCAGCAGTCAGAGGAGCTTTAACTACAGATTTTTAAAGCAGATTGACTTTGAAAAGTATTGGGGCGAGCCGGCTGACCGTTCCGGATTGTCGAAGGATCCTGCCAATAAGTTCCGGGCAGAGGTGGATGCCGGCTCTGCAAGAAATGGGGAGACCGCTGCTCCTTCCGAGAGACAAATTGCCGATGCAAAAATTTATGAGCGCATTCATTCGATACCGAGCACCGAGCTTGCAAAATATACGGAGGAAGAGCTTCCTACGGTGAAAAATCCGGCAGAGCTTCCTGCGTTTGAGGATGACAGGGAAGACAGTATTGCGGCGATAAAAGCAGAAATCAATCAGCTGCCGGACGGACCGGAGCTGAATCCGATTGCAGGGATAAAGGAAACTGCAAAGCTGGAGGAATACGTCAAAATCAATATTACGGACACACTGACAACGATGCTGACTGCGGTGAAGCTGGAGGATTTCGCAGAGGCCGGCGGTCGTTTTTATGCTGCATTGGAAAAGCTGGAAACGGACCTCGCCGACAAGAGATTTCTGGCTGGAGATTTTGTAATCGGAGCAGATGTGAGCCTTTATGCTTCGCTGGTAAGATTTGATGTGCTGTATTCGAGATTTTTGGGACCGGTTAAGTACCGGGTTCAGGATTTTAAGAATGTTTCGGATTATTTGAAGGATTTGTACCAGATTCCCGCGTTTGCGCATCACACCGATTTTAAGGCATTGATTGCGGCAGGTCAGGAGAGGGACGAAAATACACCGTTCCGTCTCAGCACACACTATGATCTCGCATTGCCGAGGGTGGATTTTGATGCCCAGTGGAAGGTCGCAACAAGGCGGGCATATCTTTCGTCGGATCCGACCCACCCGCTTCTTCTTACCAATAACCGCAGATTTGATCTGGACCCGACGTGGTACGAGCTGGGCGCCGAGGGTGCTCCCGCGGCTTCGGGATGCTGCTCGTTTTAAGCTTAGGATTGGAGATGAGCGCATGATTTTGGAAGAGGATGTGAAAAAGACATTTGCCGGGCTTGTTGCCATTGATTCTCCATCCCTTGGAGAGCGTGCAATGGCGCAGCATATCAAGGCAATGTTTGCAGAGCTGGGAGTTGAACTCGCGGAGGATGAAAGCGGTACGATTACCGGCTCCGATGCAGGCAATCTGCACGGTTATATCAGGGGCGGTCTGGGCAATCCGATTCTGCTGTCCGCGCATATGGATACGGTAATGCCCGCGCGCGGAAAAAAAGCTGTTTTTCACCCGGACGGAAGGATTACCAGTGACGGCACGACCGTGCTGGGGGCGGACGACCTTGCCGGAGTCACCGCAATTTATGAGGCAGTCCGATACTTAATTCAAAGCAAAGCGGAGCATCGTGATGTGGAATTGCTGTTTACCACCGGTGAAGAGCTGTATTGTAAGGGAGCTAAAGCGTTTGATTATGGGAGGCTTCAGGCAAAAAGTGCTTTGGTGCTGGATTTGAGCGGTTCGATCGGCACCGCCGCCTATGCGGCGCCGACCATTCTTTCCTTTGAAGTGACGGTAATCGGAAAAGCGGCTCATGCTGGCTTCTGCCCAGAAGACGGAATCAACGCGGTGAGGGCAGTATGTGAGGCAGTCGCAAAATTGCCGCAGGGACACATTGATGAGGTCACGACTGCCAATATCGGAATCCTGCACGGCGGAGACGGTATCAATATTGTGCCGGAAAGGTGCACGGTGAGAGGAGAAATCCGCAGTCTGCAGCATCAAAAGGCGATTGATGTCGCACAGCGGTACAAGGAGGTATTTGCCGCAGCCGCAGGCGCAGTCGGTGCAAAGTGCGAATGGACACAGCAGGTGGATATCAAGGCGTATGAGACCGCAACGGACAGCGCAGTCGTTGCGGATTACCGGAGGGCTTGTGAGAGTCTCGGAATCACTGTCAGTCTGCAGAAAACCTTCGGCGGAAGCGACAATAACGTATATGCGAACAACGGATTGGAAGGCATTGTGATTGCGACATCGATGAACGATGTGCACAGCTGCAAGGAATATGCCCATACAGCGGAAATCGTGCAGGTGGTGGAAATTCTGCTGAAGGTGTGCATGGGAGTGATAGCTTCTTTCTATAACGGACAATAGAATATCGGTATTATTTATAAAGTCAGGAAAGTCTTATAATAAGCACAAAGAGAAGCAGGAGGAAAGGACGGATACGATGGAATTCAAATTTGCGACAAAATGTGTTTATGGAAATAAAGAGAAGCTGGAGGGCGAACCGACGGGAGCAATCAGTTTTCCAATCTACCAGACTGCAACCTATGCGCATCCGGAGGTGGGAAAGAGCACGGGGTTTGACTATTCGAGATTGCAGAATCCGACCAGACAGCAGCTCGAAAAGGTGGTTGCTGCTCTGGAAAAGGGGATTGATGCTTTGGCTTTTTCCAGCGGAATGGCTGCGATTACCGCTCTGATGGAGATTTTCAAGCCGGGTGACCATCTGATTACGGACGCGGACCTTTACGGGGGTAGCATCCGTCTGTTTAATCATATCAACGAAAAGAACGGCATTACGTTTTCACATATCAATTGCAGCAGGGATGATGTGGAAAGCTATGTGAGGGAAAATACCAGGGCAATCTATATCGAAACGCCGACCAACCCGATGATGAGTGTGGTAGATATCCGGAAGATGGCAGATATCGCAAAGAGACATCAGCTTTTGCTGATTGTGGATAATACCTTTTTATCGCCGTATTTCCAAAATCCGCTGGAGCTTGGTGCGGATATTGTCGTCCACAGCGGAACAAAGTTTCTGGGCGGCCACAATGATACACTTTCCGGTTTTCTGGTGACAAATTCTCAGGAAATATCCGATAAGCTTCGCTTTATTATTAAAACAGTCGGTTCCGGGCTTGCGCCGATGGACAGCTGGCTCATATTGCGGGGAATCAAAACCCTTCCTCTGCGCATGGAGAAGGCACAGGAAAATGCGAAGGCAATCGTGGAATATCTGATTTCCGAGCCTAAGGTTACGAAGGTATACTATCCGGGGATTGAGGGCAGTGACGGCTACGAGGTCTGTAAAAGCCAGGCAAGAGGGTTCGGGTCCATGATTACCTTTGAGGTGGAAAACAAGTATCTGGCGCAGCATATTCTGAAACACACAAAGCTCATTCCGTTTGCGGAGAGTCTCGGCGGTGTGGAGACCCTGTTGACCTATCCCTGTACACAGACGCACGCAGATGTGCCGGAGGAGGTAAGAATCGCCAACGGAATCACGGAATCGGTGCTGCGTATGTCGGTCGGCATTGAGGACAAGGAAGACCTGATTACGGATCTGAAGGAAGCGATTGATTCCTATGACGGATACCGCGGTCTGTACATATAGTGCAGTATGGCATGAGTGCATTTCGCACCTGGCTAATGCTTGAGTTTTCGCATTTTTCGCGAGTGTTTTGCCGATAGCGAGCCGAATGTGTGTTCAGTGCAGGCTTTCTCTCACTTGTTCCTGATTTTTCAGGATGTTTTGACATATTTTCCGCCAAGTGACGCGCCGGTCGCAATGCGTCATCCATGACGCTGCTCCCTGATTTGTAT
>CAMALD010000023.1 GCA_945836355.1 uncultured Lachnospiraceae bacterium
ATTCATATATGCTCATCTTGATTACCTCCGCCTTATTCGCTAACAAAAAGTCACTAAGTATTCCGTCTGCAATGCAATCATCGACAGCAAGCTGCACTGCCTGTGCCAGTGGATATTTCGCCCGGTACTGTCGTACCATCTCAACGTACTGCATGTACTGGAAGAGCGTCGGGCATTTCGCCAACAATGCCGCATTATACCCCGGGTTGATATTTAACTGTGTCACATGAAGCTCAAGGGCAGGATGCTCCTCCGGTATCTCGAAAGCATCGGAAAGATGCAGCTCCCTGCACTCAGGCTGCTTTTCGGTGCCGTTGTAAAACACCACAAACCGGGGTGTGGGAAGCTTGATTAACCGTCGGGAATAGATATCCTTTTTGATAATCAGCTTCTCATACTGGTCGCATACGTACATTAAATCGCGCAGCGGCATATTCGGATTGACGGTGGACTGCTGCTCGTATAGCTGAATCCGCATATCCAGCAGGCACGAGACATCATTTTTGATGCTCATGTAGACGGCGTTTTCCAGTGTGACCACCTCAAGCTCCTCCGGGTCCTGGTGCTCCGTGTTGTTGATGGCATTGTAGAGCTCCAAGAGCCTTGGTTTCTCCTTAAAAAGCATGCGAAACAGGGTATCCTTGTACTGCGTTGTGACATAAATCTGATCCTTCATTCAGTGTCCTCCTTTGATGAAATATGGCAGGAGGAGCTTACCGGAACCTCCTGCTTTTGTTAATGTGAGAGTAAAAGCATTGATGTTCCTGATTATCTGAATAGTAGACGATGCTATAGAGTGTGTGCAACATAGGATGCCACCCCGCACCTGAAAGGATATAGAAATAAATGCTTTGTAACGATTGTAGCATGAGCGGGGCGGGAATACAAGAGAAAAAAGTTGAAAAGTTAGCGAAAAGTTTGCGCGAAAAAAAATCTGTTGACATTCTGTGTAAGGACAGCTATCTTAAATAGTAGAGGCATGAAACATGGTATAATTATCAGAGTGTTTGTGAAAATATAGGAATGGAGGCAGAGAGAATAGGATTTCTATTTTCTCGGGAGGATTATGCATATTACATTGACAGGCAATTTGGGCAGCGGAAAATCAACCATCTGCCGTATTTTGGAAAAGGATTACGGGAAAGAAATCTATTCCACGGGAAAGGTACAGCGCGCCATCGCGGAGGAGATGGGCATTTCGGTGCTCGAGATGAATCAGCTGATGTGCAGCGACCATAAGTACGACCACCTGATTGATGACACTACAGCGAGGATTTCGCGGGAGAATCCGGAGAAGCCGATTGTGTTTGATTCCAGACTTGCATGGCATTTTGTAGAAAAATCCTTCAAGGTATTTTTGTCGGTGAGTCTTTCGGAGGCTGCCAGACGTGTATATAATGATAACCGCGGTGAGGTGGAGAAGTATTCATCTGTGGAGGATGCAAAGCAGCAGCTAAAGCTTCGCGCGGAGACGGAGAATCTGCGTTATAAGGATATTTACGGTTTGAATTATTTTGATTTTAACAACTATAACCTGATCCTAGACAGCACCTATTGCACGCCGGAGGTACTTGCAAAGCTTTTGATTGCGGAGGCTGAGGATTACGGGAAAAAGCTTGCCGCAGGCGAGAAGACGGGCGTAAAGATTTTGATTTCGCCGAAGCGCCTCGGAGTGAATGAGGGCGAGCCGGATTTGACGCAGGCGAAGCTTTATCCGGACGGAGTCGTGAAGCTGCGCAGCACTGAGGATGATTTTGAGATTGCGGATGGACATGATATTGCCGAGGCGGCATCCAGAGCGGGCATGCCGTTTGTGAGGGCAGTCTTATAATCAATCGAAAACGGAATATGCAGTTATTTGCGGGAATGGAGAAAGATATGGAAAAAGTTGCAATAGTTACGGACAGCAATAGCGGAATTACCCAGAAGGAGAGCAGGGAGCTTGGCATTTCGGTGCTTCCGATGCCGTTCACAATCAATAATGAGACCTTTTATGAGGATATCAATCTGACACAGGAGGAGTTTTATGTGCGTCTGGCGGAGGGAGCTGAGATATCGACTTCCCAGCCGGTTGCGGGCGATGTGATTGATTTGTGGAAAAAGCTGTTAAAGGAGTATGACACGGTGGTGCACATTCCGATGTCGAGCGGGCTCAGCGGTTCCTGTACGACGGCAATCATGCTTGCGGAGGATTTTGACGGGAAGGTGCAGGTAGTAAACAATCAGCGGATTTCGGTAACCATGCGCCAATCGGTGATGGATGCCATCGAATTGAGAAAGCTTGGAAGGACGGCGGTAGAGATTCGTAAGATTCTGGAGAGGGACAAGATGGAATCAAGCATTTACATTATGCTGGATACCCTGAAATATTTGAAAAAGGGCGGTCGCATTACACCTGCCGCTGCCGCGCTCGGCACTATCTTAAATCTGAAGCCGGTGCTCCAGATACAGGGAGAGAAGCTGGATGCCTTTACAAAGGCGCGAAATGTAAAGCAGGGCAAGCGGGCAATGATTGATGCAATCAAGAGGGATATCGAGACCCGTTTTGCGGACGGAAGCGAACAGCCGGTATATCTTGAAATAGCATACACCTATGATTTGGATGCGGCAAAGGCATTCAAAGAGGAGGTGCAGGAGCAGTTTCCGGGATATGATATCGTGATGAATCCGCTGTCCCTGAGTGTATCCTGCCATATCGGACCGGGGGCTCTTGCGGTGGCGTGCTCGAAAAAGCTGCCGGAATTGAAATAGTGTCATGGCAAAGAAACGCGCGGCTGGTATTTCCGGCTGCGCGTTTGTGCTTTACAGGAAGCTTGTGGCATCTCAACTCTGAATAAACGGAGGAAGCTGTGAAAAAATATTTGTTTTATATGTGTCTGGTGCTGTGCAGCCTGTGTCTTGCCGGGTGTCGGAGGATATCTGCCGGGGAGCCGGATGGTGGGAATGCCGGCAGCAGGGATGAGCCGGCCAGCCGTGAAATATTTGCGATGGATACCTATATGACGGTGACGGCATACGGAGACAACGCAAAAAAGGCGGTGACAGAGGCGGTGGCAAGGATTACAAAGCTGGATGAAATGCTCTCTGCCGAAGGGGAGACCGGAGAGATTGCAGGGCTGAATGCATGCGGAAAGCAGATACTCTCGGAGGATGCGCTGCGTCTGGTAGAAAGTGCGCTCTCCCTGTGGAGGGATACCGATGGTGCCTTTAATCCCGCCATTTATCCGCTGATGGAGCTGTGGGGTTTTCCTGACAGAAATTTCAGGGTGCCGGATGCGGACGAGCTGGCGGAGGTATTGCCGTTAACGAATGCGGATAATATAGTGGTATGTGAGGAAAGCGGCGAGGTTTCTTTCAAGAAGGATGGAATGAAGCTTGATCTGGGCGGTATTGCAAAGGGGTATACCTCGGCGGAAATCATCCGGCTGTTTCGGGAAAACGGCATTACAAAAGGACTGGTCAGCCTTGGCGGCAATGTGCAGGCGCTGGGAACAAAGCCGGACGGGACGTGCTGGCGCATTGCAATACGGCACCCATATGATCAGGAAACCTATCTAGGCATTCTGGAGATTGCGGACAAAGCCGTCATTACCTCAGGCGGGTATGAACGCTATTTTGAACAGGATGGAAAAAGGTATCATCACATTCTCGATGCGAAGACGGGATATCCCGCGCAAAACGGTCTGGTATCGGTGACGATAGTCAGCGGGGACGGCACACTGGCGGACGGGCTTTCGACCGCATTGTTTGTGATGGGGCAGGAAAAGGCAGCCGAATACTGGAGAGCGCACTGCACTCAGTTTGATATTATTCTGTACACGGAGGATGGAGAATTATTTGTCTCGGAGGGAATCTCCGACCGGTTCACATCCGATTATCCGGTGAAGGTGGTGACCGCAACACAGTCAAGGTAAATCCGGACTTGATTTTCCGCATTTTTCACCGACTGCTTCTGCTTTGGAGCGAAGTAGAGAAAAAGCATGGATACAAAATGCGAAAGCTCAAGAAAACCACAGCGCCGGAGGCGGTGAAACGAAGGTGACTGAGGTGAAATGAAAAGCCGCAGGGGAGGACGATATGGCAGGAAAAGTAGCCAAAATAGGGATCTTTGTTGCGCTGGCAATGATATTCAGCTATATTGAAATACTGATACCATTTAATTTCGGCATCCCCGGAGTAAAGCTCGGTGTGGCAAATATTGTGGTAGTGGCAGGCTTATATCTGCTGGGTGCAAAGGAGACCTTTGTGATTTCCCTGCTTCGCATTCTTCTGATGGGACTGATGTTCGGGAACGGGGTTTCCCTGTTATACAGTATGGCGGGCGGCATACTAAGTCTTTTGGTAATGTACATTGCGAAGAAAACGAGGTGCTTTTCGGTTCTGGGCGTCAGTGTTGCCGGGGGTACGGCTCATAATATCGGACAGCTTGCGGCGGTGGCATTTGTACTTGGAAGCAACGCGATTGCGGTGTATCTGCCGGTGCTGCTTGCGGCCGGTGTGGTTACGGGGGCGCTGATTGGTCTTTTGTCAAGGCAGATAATAAATACATTGGGCGGGAAGCCGCTCTTGTAAAATCAAAAAAATGTGTTATAATATACCCAAAAAGTCGACACCCCGGGTGGCGGCAGGCAGATACGGAGGTTATGGTTATGGATCTTGTTTCGGTACGTGAGCTATATCGTGAGAAGGACAAGTATATAGGGAAGAAAATAACAGTCGGAGGTTGGGTCAGAAGCAACCGCGACTCTAAAAGCTTTGGATTTATCACGCTGAATGACGGTACGTTTTTTGAGACACTTCAGGTGGTATATGCAGACAAGCTTGCGAATTTTGCAGAGCTTGCAAAAATCAATGTCGGTTCGGCACTGCTTGTAACCGGTGAGCTGGTAGCTACTCCGGATGCAAAGCAGCCTTTTGAGATTCAGGCGGAGGAGGTCGAGATTGAGGGCGCATCCACGCCGGATTATCCGCTGCAGAAAAAGCGTCATACCATGGAATATCTGCGCACAATCACCCATTTGAGACCGCGCACCAACACCTTTCAGGCGGTGTTCCGTGTGCGTTCCCTGATTGCCTACGCGATTCATAAGTTCTTTCAGGAGAGAGATTTCGTGTATGTGCACACTCCGCTGATTACCGGAAGCGACTGTGAGGGCGCGGGCGAAATGTTCCAGGTCACCACTCTTGATCTGGCAAATCCTCCGAAGAACGGGGACGGTACGGTGGACTATACGAAGGATTTCTTTAACAAGCCGACCAACCTGACGGTGAGCGGACAGTTAAACGGCGAGACCTATGCGATGGCATTTAAGAATATTTATACGTTCGGACCGACCTTCCGCGCGGAAAACTCCAATACAACGCGCCATGCCGCCGAGTTCTGGATGATTGAGCCGGAGATTGCGTTTGCAGACCTTAAGGACGATATGATGCTTGCCGAGAGCATGTTAAAGTATGTGATTCGCTATGTGCTTGAGAATGCACCGGAGGAGATGAATTTCTTCAACAGCTTTGTTGACAAGGGACTTCTGGAGCGCTTAAACCATGTGTTGAACTCTGAGTTTGGTCATGTAACCTATACAGAAGCCATCGAGCTTCTCGAGAAGAACAACGATAAGTTTGATTATAAGGTATCCTGGGGCTGCGATTTGCAGACGGAGCATGAGCGCTATCTGACCGAGGAGATCTTCAAGAAGCCGGTATTCGTCACTGATTATCCAAAGGAAATCAAAGCCTTCTACATGAAGCTGAACCCGGATGGCAGGACGGTTGCGGCTATGGACTGTCTGGTGCCGGGCATCGGCGAGATTATCGGCGGCAGCCAGAGAGAGGATGATTATGACAAGCTGCTCGGCCGCATGAAGGAGCTGGGATTAAAGCCGGAGGATTATGATTTCTATCTGGATTTGCGCAAGTACGGTTCTGCACGCCATGCAGGCTTCGGTCTTGGATTTGAGCGTTGTGTAATGTACCTGACCGGTATGGGCAATATCCGTGATGTCATCCCGTTCCCGAGAACAGTGAACAACTGCGACCTCTAAAGGATTGGCGATGAGGCGGGAGCAGGCGGACAGTCACGAAGAGACCGCCCGCAGCCCGGTAATAAAAAAACAAAAGAGGGAGTCCGGAAGTTGAAACGACCGGGCACCCTCTTACTTTTTTCTTATAGAAGACTGCGGATTTTGATATCCTGTTTTTTTGAGAGATCATAGAACTGGTCATCCACCTTGACAATCGGCTTGGAGAGATGTTCATTGTTAATCATGACGACCTCTCCGACGAGTGTATTCGAGAGCATAACCGGCGCGTTGATATAGGATTGTACGATATGCTTCAAAAACGGAATCAGATATGCCGGGTCGTATTTAGTGTAGCCCTCCTGCTCCAGAGTTCCAACTACATCAAACGGGCAGATGGCATCCCGGTAAACACGTGAGGAGGTCATGGCGTCATAGACGTCGGCGATTGCCACAATCTTGGCAAAAGGAGCAATCTTATCACCGGTAAGCCCCTGCGGATATCCGGAACCGTTGTAGCGCTCATGGTGAGACAGGACAGCCTGCTTTACCCGCGTGTCAAGCTTACTGTTAGCGACAAGCTTTGCACCGAGCAGAACATGTGTTTTCATGGTCTGGTATTCCTGGTCTGTCAGGCGGGTCGGCTTATTCAGAATCTCCGGCGGAATCTGTGTCTTTCCGATATCGTGAATCAATCCTGCCAGAGTGAGCTGTCTGGTGTCTTCCGGCGAAAAATTCAGCCATGTGGCAAAGGAATTGCAGATGAGTGCCACATTGAGTGAGTGTACGTAGGTGAGATCGTCCTGGTCGCGCATGCAGTGCAGCATGTCAAAGGTATGCATGGAATTGCTGCATTCGGAGAGAATCTGACTGGTGCACTCCAGAATATAGTTCTCATCATCAAGCTTTTTAGAATCGGAAAGAAGACTGGACATGGTACTTTTGAGTGCTTCGATGGTGGCGTTGTAGTCACGCTTGAATTTTTTAAACTCAATGGAGCTCCTGATTTTATTTGCATGGGTGTTGTTGGGATTCTGCTCCGGCTTTTTTTCTGCCAGACTAGGCGGAATCATGACCGGAATACCGTTGATGCCATGCAGCTTCAGCTTTTGAATAGTTTTTGGATTAAGTATCGTGTTTTTGGTGGCAATTTTGTCATGACCGGCGGAATAAATATCCTCCACCACAATCATGCCGGGAATTGCCCGATTTATTGATATGTATATAGCCTCCATGTTACCACCCCGTTTTTCGTATAATGCAAAGCATTTCTCGCCAATAATGAAATATGCAAAATTGCTTAAATCGGCAATAAAACACATATTTAATAAAATTATAGTCAATTATATGACAAATTACAAGTAAAACTATGCAAATTCTAAAAAAAATGTTATAATCATCAAAGAAAGGATTTGGAAAACGGATTATGGAGAAGAATGATAAAAAACATATCATACCGCATGACCACGGTCATGGCACCGAGAAGCTGTTGGAATCCATGCCTTCCGAGAAGGCATTCGGCGAGGCGGCGGATATTTTTGCACAGCTTTCGGATGCTACGAGATTGAAGATATTATGGATTCTCTGCCACAGCGAGGAGTGTGTGAATGATATTGCTGCGGCGGTGGATATGAGTGCACCGGCGGTTTCTCACCATTTGCGCACCTTAAAGCAGACCGGCTTTATCCGCAGCCGCAGGGAGGGCAAGGAGGTGCTTTACCGACTGGAGGATACGGCCACGGCATGTCTGGTTCATAGGATGGTGGACGGCGTATTTCAGATGAAATGCCCACGGATTGCGCCGGAGTTTTTGTTTGATTTTGAAAAAGAGGAAGAAAACAGATGATGATATTTGATACACATGCACATTATGACGATGACTGGTTTGACGGGGATCGCGAGGAGCTGCTTGAGAGTCTGCCGAAGCAGGGAATCGGCGAGGTGGTAGATGTCGGAGCAAGTCTTGCCGGCACCAAAGAGGCCATTTTGTTAGCGGAGCGCTATCCGTGGATATATGCGGCTGCCGGAGTGCACCCGACGGAGACGGAGGAACTTAATGAAGAAAACTTCAGATGGCTAAGCGAACAGACGGCTCATCCAAAGGTGGTGGCGGTCGGGGAAATCGGATTGGACTATCACTGGGAAACGCCCCGTGACGTGCAGAAGCTCTGGTTTGAGAGACAGTTGGAGCTTGCCATCCGAAAGGACATGCCGGTGATTATACACAGCAGAGAGGCCGCTGCGGATACGCTTGCGATGATACAGAAGGCGTACCGTGAGGCAGGGCAGGAGGGAAAAGAATTGACCGGTGTGATTCATTGCTTTTCCTATGAAGTAGAAATGGCGAGGGAATATGTCAGGATGGGATTTTACCTTGGAATCGGCGGCGTGGTGACCTTTCAGAATGCCCGCAAGACCAAGGAGGTAGTGAGGGAGATTCCTCTTGAAAAGCTGGTACTGGAGACGGATTGTCCGTACCTGACACCGGCGCCGCACCGGAAGGAGAGAAATTCGTCTCTTTATCTTCCGCTGGTAGTACAAGAGATTGCCCGCCTTAAGGAAATCTCGCCGGAGGAGGTTATCCGCATTACCCGGGACAATGCATATGCCCTGTATCGATTACAAAAATGAGCAGAAAAGAGGAAGTATGGCAACACTTGGAGAACCGAAAAACACGATTGAAATTTTAAATAAATACCACTTCATTTTTCAAAAAAAGTTTGGTCAGAATTTTCTGATTGACACGCATGTATTGGAAAAGATTATCCGCGCAGCCGAGATTACAAAGGAAGATCTGGTGCTGGAAATCGGGCCGGGTATCGGTACGATGACGCAGTATTTGTGCGAGAGTGCGCGCGAGGTGGTGGCGGTAGAGATTGACAGAAATCTGATTCCGATTCTCACGGAGGATACCTTAAAGGATTATGACAATGTGACGGTAATCAATGAGGATATACTGAAGCTGGACATCAATAAACTGGTGCAGGAAAGAAATGCGGGCAGACCGATCAAGGTGGTGGCAAATCTCCCGTATTATATCACAACACCGATTATTATGGGGCTGCTTGAGGCACATGTGCCGTTGGACAATATCACGGTCATGGTGCAGAAGGAGGTGGCGGACCGCATGCAGGCGGGACCGGGCAGTAAGGATTACGGTGCCCTGTCTTTGGCGGTACAATACTATGCGGAGCCGTATATCGCAGCAAATGTGCCGCAGAATTGTTTCATGCCGAGGCCGAATGTGGGGTCGGCTGTCATTCGGCTGAAGCTGCACAGCGAACCGCCGGTGCAGGCGAAGGATGACCGGTTTATGTTCCGCCTGATCCGTGCGGCATTCAATCAGAGAAGGAAGACGCTGGTGAACAGCCTTGCCAACAGCCCGGAGACCGCTTTGAGTAAGGAAGCGGTACTTGCGGCTTTACAGCAGATGGAGCTTTCACCGACGGTGCGTGGGGAGGAATTGACACTGGCGCAGTTTGCCGGATTGTCGGAAATGCTATTATAGGACAGATAAGAACAGGGGTGAACAGGCATGTTTCGAACGAAGG
Organism: uncultured Lachnospiraceae bacterium; assembly: GCA_945836355.1. GTDB lineage: Bacteria > Bacillota > Clostridia > Lachnospirales > Lachnospiraceae > RGIG4057. The sequence goes on from CAMALD010000023.1 coordinate 9,569, forward strand.
TAACCAAACAGTTAAACGGCAGGAGACGGGAGGAGGTACGCGCTTTAGAGCAGCTGTGCTGCGCTCATGACCATATTCAGGAGGGCGTTCTGCTGAATACGCAGGAGGACCAGCCGACCTATTTTTTGTGCTATGAAGAGGAGCTTCTGGTGGGCTTGGCAGTGATGTATCAGATAGGCAGCGATGCCGAAATCTGCGGATATGTCCATCCGGATTATCGCAGGAGGGGGCTGTTAAAAAAGCTGGTTGCGGCAGTGATAAAGGAGACGGAAAAATGCGGCGTGGAGGAGGTCCGATACGTGATGCAGCCGCATCCTTCCCAGGTGATTGAACAATTTGTCAGCGAAGGTTTTTTTGTTTATGAGTACTCTGAATATTTAATGGAATGGAGATATTCGTATGAGCTGCAGAGCGGTGGAAATCTGCGGATTGAAAAGACAGACGAAGCTTCCCGGCAGGAGCTGGCCCGTCTGCTTAGGGATGCCTTTGGCATGGACGAAGCGCAGATACAGCAGCGAATCGACGGGATGGCTAAGGAGCAGTGCATCTATTACGGTGCATGGCAGAAAAACCAACTGGTCGGTGCATTTGCCATCCTGCAGGGAGAGGACAGTGTGTATGTGCTTGATTTTGCGGTGGATGCGGATTATCAGGGGCGCGGCATCGGCAAGGAGATGCTAAAGGAGTTGATTTACGCAGTACAGAAGCAGGCAAAGGATTCCGGGAAGGAGCAGATGAAAATCCGCATACAGGTCAGCAGTCAAAATGAGACTGCGTTCCGCCTTTATCAGAAAAACGGCTTTCAGGTGATTTCACAGAGGGACTATTATCAGGTGAACTGGAAGAGATAAATGTGAAAGCTGCATATAAATGATATATTTCCTGTTTACAAGAGCGGAAAACGGTGTATAATTTATCTTGTGATGTTGTAATTTGGCATATTAAGATTCGTTTTGTACTTTTTGTGAGGAAATATGAATAACACCCAGAAGACGAAAAAGAGAATATTGTATTGGAAGATTCCGTTTTTTATATTGGTATCTGTGATGATATTATACTTCATTTTCGGGGAGATATCGTTTAGTTCCAACTCCATTGCGGTGGTATTGC
>CAMALD010000024.1 GCA_945836355.1 uncultured Lachnospiraceae bacterium
CACTTGACAGGAATGTGATTTTTGTGGGAGTGCTCGGCAAGATTGAGATATGGAGCGAGGAACGCTGGAAGAACAACACCTTTGCGGGAATGGATGAGGCGGCTGAAAAGATGGCAGAGCAGGGGCTTGTATTCTGATCCGGCAGTGAGAGCGGGAAGGAAATGCATATGGAAGCAGAAAAGGAATTCCGACACAAATCCGTTTTGCTGGAGGAATGCATCCGCGAACTGAATATTCATCCGGACGGCATCTATGTGGATGGTACACTCGGCGGTGCGGGACATTCCTCCCGGATTGCCGGGGAGCTTTCCGGAAAGGGCAGACTGATCGGAATTGACCAGGATGCCGATGCGATTCAGGCAGCGACCAAAAGGCTTGAGCCATATGCTGATAGGGTGACAATCGTCAGGAATAATTACCGGAATATCGGTGATATTATGAATGAACTTGGCATTGCAGGCGTTGATGGCATTTTGCTGGATCTTGGAGTATCCTCATACCAGTTAGACGAGGTGAGCAGAGGATTTTCCTATCGGGAGAACGCACCGCTGGATATGCGCATGGATGACAGGCAGAGCAGGACGGCAAAGGATATCGTGAACGGGTACAGTGAACAGGAGTTGTACCGTATCATCCGGGATTACGGCGAGGATGCTTTTGCAAAGAATATTGCAAAGCATATTGTACGGATGAGACAGGAAAAGCCGCTCGAGACCACTTATGAGCTGAATGAGGCAATCAGGGCTGCAATTCCTGCAAAGGTTCGAATGAACGGAGGACATCCGAGCAAAAAAACCTTTCAGGCAATACGGATTGAACTGAACCGGGAATTGGAGGTTCTGGAGGAATCCTTAGATACGATGATTGATCTGCTGAACCCGGGCGGAAGGCTTTGCATTATCACCTTTCACTCGCTGGAGGACCGCATCGTCAAGGTGAATTTTAAAAAAAATGAAAATCCCTGCACCTGCCCGCCAAGCTTTCCGGTATGTGTGTGCAATAAAAAATCCAAGGGGAAGCAATTGACACACAAACCGATTTTGCCGTCGCAGACAGAGATGGAAGAAAACTCAAGATCCAAAAGCGCAAAGCTGAGGGTATTTGAAAGAGCATAAAAAATAGGAAGAGGGAGACAGCATGGAAGCAAAAAGAAATCCATATCGTTATGATCCGGCATATTATATACAGGGAAGTACAGCGAAAAAATTGAATTTTTCAGAGGAAGCGGCAAAGCGCGTGTCGGAGCCGAGGAGTGCTGCACAGCCAAGGCGCCGGGAGCAGCAGAGAAAGAAGCCGTCCGCAAGGTATCAGCCGCAGCGCGCCAATGACCGCCGGGAGAGTATTCAGCGCCAGGCACAGAAGGAGCAGGAAAAGGGACTGATTTCCCTTGGACGCGGCGTAAACTTTTTTGGCATGGTTATGCTGGCAGGCGCTTTGCTGGCAACGGTTTATTTCTGCATCGGCTATCTGCAGCTGCGCGCCGAGAGCACACGTCTGGACAAGTCCATCGCCGCGCTGGAGAGTGAGCTTGCCATGATGGTAGATGCAAACCGCGCGATGACAAACAGCATCACATCGGATGTCGATCTGGAAAGAATCTATCAGACGGCAGTCGGCGAGATGGGCATGGTATTCCCGAACAATAACGAAGTACTGGTCTACGACCCGGCTGATCTGGGCTATGTAAGACAGTATGCCCGGATTCCGGATGAAGTCACCTCAATACTGGACAAATTCACACCGTAGTGGTATGGTATAGGTGTGATTTACGATTATTTATCCGGAAAGTGGTTGTGAGCTGATGAGAGAAAAAGATACAAAGAAAACAACAGCGAAAAAGATGACACGCAAAATGCAGGGAACCTTACTCTTTGTGTTTTGCGTGATTTTAGTGCTGGTGTCAGGTTTATGTGCAAGAGTGATTTATATCAATGCGACCGATGGGGAGCGATACCAGAAGAAGGTGCTGTCACAGCAAAGCTACGGCACCAACACCAATCTGCCGTATAAACGCGGGGATATTCTGGACAGAAACGGAGTAGTGCTGGCCCAAAGTACAAAGGTGTATAATGTGATTCTGGACCCGAGTATTATTGCCACGGATTCCCGTTACAAGGAGCCGACGCTTCAGGCATTGAATGAGGTGTACGGACTTGATGTAGGGGAATTGGAAAGGACGCTGGAAGAACACGCCGGGAGCTCTTACATAAGACTGTTAAGAAAGCAGAGCTTTGAGTCGATGTCACAATACTTAAGCCTTGCGGCAGACAATAAGTGCATCAAGGGCGTATGGTTCGAGGAAGAGTACATCCGGAGCTATCCGTTTGGCAGTCTGGCATCCCATGTGCTCGGATATACGGTGGCGGGCGATGTCGGAACCTGGGGGATTGAGCAGTATTACAACGCGAATCTGATCGGCACGAACGGACGGGAATACGGCTATTATGATTCGGAGCTGAATCTGGTAAAGGTCACAAAGGAGCCGGAGGATGGCGATACCATCGTATCCACTCTGGATGTGAATGTACAGCGGCTGGTGGAGCAGAAGATTAAGGAGTTTTGCAGCACCTGGGAGTGTGAAAACATCGGTGTGATTGTGATGAATCCGAATGACGGGGCAATCTATGCCATGGCGTCCAATGAGGGCTTTAATCTGAATGCGCCGAGAGATTTATCCCTGTATTACAGCGAAGAAGAACAGGCTGCGATGACGCAGGAGGAGCAGCTGGCAGCACTGAACCGCATGTGGAGAAATTTCTGTATCAGCGATACCTACGAGCCGGGCTCGACCTTTAAGCCGTTTACCGTGGCGGCGGCGATGGAAGAGAATCTGGTGCAGGAGAGCGATACCTTTGTCTGTAACGGATACCGCATGGTCGCAGGCTGGAGGATAAACTGCAACAATCGCTCGGGGCACGGCATGGTTACGCTTGCCGAATCCCTGATGAAATCCTGCAACCCGGCCCTGATGGCAATCGGAGAATCGCTCGGAAGGGATGCGTTTCATCTTTATCAGGAGCATTTTGGCTTTGGCAATCCGACCGGAATCGACCTGCCGGGTGAGAGCAACAGTATTTTAATCGACCTGCCGAAGCTGAATGTAACGGAGCTGGCGACATCGAGCTTCGGTCAGGGCTTTAACATTACAATGATTCAGCTTGCGAGTGCATTCTGTTCGCTGGTAAACGGGGGCTATTATTATCAGCCGCATGTGGTGAAGGAAATCCGGTCTGCAAACGGCGCGACGGTTTATGAAAATGACGGCGTAGTGGTGAATATGTCCGTATCCTCACAGACCTCCGACTTTTTGAAGGATGCCCTCTATATGACGGTTGAGAGCGGCACGGCAAAGCCGGCAAAGGTAGCCGGATATCTGGTCGGCGGAAAGACGGGAACGGCACAGAAGGGCGTGCGCGATAAGGAAAACCAGAAATATGTCGTATCCTTCATCGGCAGTGTCCCGGCGGATAATCCGGAGGTTGTCATCTATGTGGTGATTGATGAAATTCACGATGAGGCGAAAAAGGCAAGCAGTTCGCTGGCAACATCACTTACAAGTGAAATTTTAAGCGAAATCCTGCCGTTTCTCGGAATTTATCCGGAAGGAGAGATTGATTATCATGTGGATTTGTCCCTGCTTCACCCGGAGACGGATATGGATACAATCGACGAGACCAATATGATTGACGAGCAGGGAAATGGTGCCGGTCAGAACGAATAGCGTGGACGAAATTTGTGTATAGTTTGCCGCCCGCGCGAATAGAATGAACCAAAACAGGTTGATTCGGGGATATTGTAGTGAACCATTTTCTGACCTATCAAAAACGGGGGCTTATGCTGATTGTGGCGGCGGTCGCTGTCGGAATGCTGGTAATCGGAGGAAGACTTGCCTACTTTATGATATTTGTCACCGACCGTTATGCGCAGCGGGCGCAGGAGCTTCACGAGAGGGAGCGCAGCATCAAGGCTGCCAGAGGGCTGATTTATGACCGCAACGGCGTGGTGATTGCGGACAATAAGCCGGTCTGCACCATTTCAGTGATACATAATCAGATTACGAACCCGGAGGAGGTAATTGCAAAGCTTTCTGAGATATTGGAGCTGCCGGAGGAGACGGTGCGCAAGCGGGTGGAAAAATACTCATCCATCGAGCGTATACGAGCGAATGTCCCGAAAGAAACAGCGGATGAGATACGAAATCTCGGGCTGGACGGGGTTATGGTCGACGAGGATTACAAGAGATTTTATCCGTTTGAAAGCCTTGCCTCGAAGGTACTGGGCTTTACCGGCAGCGATAATCAGGGAATTGTCGGGCTGGAGGTAGAATATGACGATTATCTGCAGGGAACTCCCGGGACGATATTGACACTGACAACAGCGCACGGGCTGGAGCTTCCGAATGCAGCGGAAAACCGGATTGAGCCGGTTGACGGCAATCATCTGCACACCAGTCTGGATGTCGTAATCCAGCAGTATGCCGAACAGGCTGCACAAAAGGTATATACGGCAAAGGAAGCCAATCGTGTCAGCGTGATAGTGATGAATCCGCAGAACGGTGAAATCTATGCGATGGTCAATGTGCCGGAATTTAATCTGAATGAACCGTACACTCTGATTCCCGAGGTGCTTAACGGGGTGTCGCAGGACAGTCTGACAGAGCAGGAGATTTCGGATTTGAGAAATAAAATGTGGAGAAATCCGTGTATTAATGACACCTATGAGCCCGGCTCGGCATTTAAGATTGTCACGGCAACAGCAGCGCTGGAGGAAGGTGTTGTCAGGCTTACGGATCGTTTTTTCTGTCCGGGATACAAGATTGTGGAGGACCGCTCGATACGGTGTCATAAGGTGGGAGGCCACGGCAGTGAGGACTTCAGGCAGGGTATCATGAATTCCTGCAACCCGGTTTTTATGGAAATTGGCGCAAGAATCGGCGCGGAACGATTTTTATACTATTTTGATAAGCTGGGGCTGAAGTCGAAAACGGGAGTGGACCTTCCGGGCGAAGCAGGTTCCATTATGCATAAGCTGGAAAACATCAAGGCGGTGGAGCTTGCGACAATGTCCTTCGGACAATCATTTCAAATTACCCCGCTGCAATTGATGCGCGCCGCGAGTGCGGCGGTGAACGGCGGAACCCTGGTCACACCGCATTTTGGCGTGTCAATCGAAAATGCGGAGGGAAAGACGATTAAGACGCTGGAATATAAAACGGAGGCAGATGCGGTATCGGCGCAGACCAGCCAGACCATGCGGGAGCTTTTGGAAGCGGTGGTGGCGGAAGGGACAGGAAAGCGCGCTTATGTTGCCGGGTTTCATATCGGCGGTAAGACCGCTACCTCGGAGAAGCTGCCGAGGCGTTCCGGCAGATATATTGCATCCTTTTTAGGTTTTGCTCCGGCGAATGATCCGCAGGTGATGATTCTGGTGATGATTGACGAACCGACGGGAATCTATTACGGAGGTACGATTGCCGCACCTGTGGCGGGGGAGATTTTTGAAAATATTCTTCCGTATCTTGGCATATGTGCGGACTACAGCGAAGCGGAGCTGAAGGATAACAAGCAGCTCGGTGAGACAGAGGTGCCGTCGGTAGTGGGGAAAACCTTAAAGGAGGCGAAGGTCATATTCAGGTCCTGCTCGGAGGGTGAATTGTATGTAATCGGCGAGGGCGAAATCGTAAAAGAGCAGTTCCCGGCTGCCGGTGAACATGTGAATAAAAATAGTGACTTGATTTTGTATCTTGAATAGCCTATAATTGAGAGCGAACTTTGCATGAGAGAAGCATGTACGGCGGAAATGGAGGCATGGTGGAAAATGGAATTCAGGGATAAAAATATCTTAATCATAGGATCGGGCATCAGCGGCATTGCAGCTGCAAAATTGCTGGACGATGTTGCACAGGTAGTGCTGTATGATTCGAATAAAAACTTAAATGCGATGGACATTCGCGCAAAGCTGCCGCAGCATTTCAGAGGGAAAATCGCGCTTGGTGAGCTGACGGACGAATATGTGTCCGGGATGGATTATGCAGTGCTCAGTCCCGGCGTGCCGGTCGATCTTCCTGATGTGGACCGCCTGCGCGATGCCGGTGTCAAGATTCTCGGTGAGGTTGAGCTTGCCTACCAGCTTTCTAAGGGCAGCATCGTTGCCATTACCGGCACCAACGGCAAGACAACGACGACGGCACTGACCGGGGAAATTATGAAGACCTATTTCCAGAGTGTATTTGTGGTCGGGAATATCGGTGTTCCGTATACCGAAATGGTATCCCACATGAAGGATAATTCGGTGACGGTGGCTGAGATGAGCAGCTTTCAGCTCGAAACCATCTGCGATTTCAGACCGCAGGTCAGTGCAATTCTGAATATCACGCCGGATCATCTGAACCGCCATCATACGATGGAGAATTATATCGATGCGAAATTTAATATTACCGGAAACCAGAGGGCAAGTGATACCTGTATACTCAATTATGAGGATGCGGTGCTTAGGGAGAGAGGAAAGAAGCTGGCGTGCCGTGTCATATGGTTTTCCAGCACCCGAAAGCTCGAGGACGGACTGTATCTGGATGGCGAGGAGATTGTATGGGCATCCGGCGGTGCATGCACGGTGGTGTGCAATATTCACGAGCTGAATATTATCGGCAGGCACAATTATGAGAACGCGATGGCTGCCATTGCGGCAGGTATTGCGATGAAGGTGCCGATGGACTGTATACATAAGGCGTTAACCACCTTCGTTGCTGTGGAACACCGCATTGAGTATGTGGCGACCAAGAACGGTGTGAAATATTATAACGACTCGAAGGGAACAAACCCGGATGCGGCAATTCAGGCGGTGCGCGCCATGACGACACCGACACTTTTGATCGGCGGTGGCTATGACAAGGGCTCAGAATACGATGAGTGGATTGATTCCTTTGACGGCAAGGTGCGTTATCTGGTGCTGATGGGGCAGACCCGCGACAAGATTGCCGAAACAGCGCGCAGAAAAGGCTTTCATGATATTGTGATGGTGGAAAGCATGCAGGAGGCTGTGGATTTTTGTGCCGCAAATGCAAATCCGGGTGAGACCGTATTGCTTTCCCCGTGCTGCGCTAGCTGGGGAATGTTTAAAAACTATGAGGAGCGCGGAAGGATTTTCAAGGAGCTGGTACGCGCCCTTGAGGAGAAGTAAAGAGCAAGAATAATCAAAAAGGGATGGGCAGGGCAGCATATGACCAGAGACGATATGGAACAGGGGAAAAAACTGAAAAAAAGAAGATATTATGATTACACTCTGCTGTTTCTGGTGCTGACACTGACATGCTTTGGACTGGTCATGATTTACAGCGTGAGCTATTATAATGCCAATAAGTATTACAGCGATCCGACGCTGTTTCTGCGCAAACAGGCAATCTTTGCAGTGGCAGGCACAATTCTGATGGTGATTATCTCCAAGTTTGATTACCGTCTGTATATCAGCAGAATGCCGGTGATTAAGATTAAGCCGATTTTTCTGCTGTATCTGCTATGTATGGCATTGCAGCTGTATCTGGTGCTGTTCGGGGAATCTACGGGTGGCTCGCAGCGCTGGATTAATCTTGGTCCTCTGGGCAAATTCCAGCCCTCCGAGATTACGAAAATCTGTGTGCTTTTGTTTACCGCATATCTGGTAAAGCTGGCTCCGAGACGACTAGACAAATTCCGGGGTTTTTTGCGCATTATGCTCATTATGTCCCCGCTTATTGTGCTGGTTACGCTGGAGAATCTGTCTACCGGTATTATTACTGTGGTGATTGTCGTCGCAATCTGTTTTGTGGCATCCAGAAAGAAGGGCTATTACATCTTCTGCGCCCTGTTGTTTGTGGCGTTTATTGCGGTATTTATCATTCTGTTTCCGTACCGAAGTGAGCGTATTGATGTGTGGCGTGATATTGAAAACCATCCAAAGGGATATCAGATTCTGCAGGGACTGTACGCGATTGCAAGCGGAGGGCTTTTCGGAAAGGGCCTCGGGCAGGGCGTACAAAAGCTCGGCTACATACCGGAAGCCCACAATGACATGATTTTCTCGGTTATCTGCGAGGAACTGGGAATGGTCGGCGCCTTTGCGGTATTGTTTTTATTCCTATTGCTTTTGTGGAGAATTTTTCTGATAGCAATCAATGCGCCGGATTTGTTCGGCAGTCTGGTGGCGACCGGTGTGCTGGCGCATGTGGCGGTGCAGGTGCTTATCAATGTGTCCGTTGTGACCAACACGATTCCCTCGACCGGAATCCCTCTGCCGTTTATCAGCTACGGAGGTACCTCACTGCTTGTTTTGATGATTGAGATGGGGATGGTTCTGAGCATATCAAACCGTATTGAGGGGGAGCGGTAACGGCTATGAAATGTGCTGTGCGGCAGATATGTAACAACGCCGCAGCCGATGCATATAATGGCGTATAGCAATGTCGCTGTGAGGAAATTGCATGGCTGCCTTAATCATATCCGGTGGAAATCCGCTGTACGGAAAAATCAAAATGCAGGGCTCAAAGAACGCTGTTTTGCCGCTGATGGCTGCGTCGCTTGTAATCCCCGGAAAAACAACGCTGCTCGGATGTCCGAGAATATCGGATGTGTTTGCCATGACAGACCTGCTGCGAAAGGTCGGAGCAAAGGTGCTCTGGCAGGAGGATACCCTGTGCATAGATGCATCGGTGGTGCAGCCTGTGGTCATCGGGCCGGAGGATACGAAGAGTACGAGAGCGTGCATATTGCTGCTCGGCGCCCTGATATCGCGCTGCAGGAGCGCTGTAATGGCATATCCGGGAGGATGCGCCATAGGAAAAAGACCTGTGGATATACACCTGGCTGCGTTTAAGCAGCTGAAGGTATGTGTGACAGAGGGTGAGCAGATTTCGTGCGATGCATCGAAGCTGTGCGGAGCGGAGATTTCGCTGACGTTCCCGTCGGTGGGCGCCACACAGAATATAGTTCTGGCGGCGGTCTGCGGCAGGGGAGTCACACGGATACACAATGCCGCAAGGGAGCCGGAGGTTGCCTGGCTTTGCAGATTTCTGGTGCAGGCCGGGGCGAAAATTTCGGGAATCGGCACCGCCCATTTGTTGATTGAAGGTGTTGAGAGGCTGCATGAGATTACATTTTCCGTGCCGCCGGACCGGATTGTGACAGGCACGTATCTGGCGGCGGTTATGTCGGCCGGAGGCGAGATACAGATGACCAATGTGTGCCCGGAGGAGCTGACGGCGGTGATACGGCCGATTGTGCAGGCAGGAGGAGCTGTGCGGGTGCTTGAAAAGGAGATCATTGCAAAAAAACGGGGAAGGCTTGCCGCGTTTGATTATCTGTGTACGGAGCCGTATCCGGGATTTCCGACCGATATGCAGTCGTTATTTCTTGCGCTTGCGGCGACAGCAAACGGCACCTCCGTGATTGAAGAAAAAATATTTGAGGCGCGCTTCGGCGTGGCGAAGGAGCTTGCGCGGCTGGGAGCACGAATCTGGGTTGACGGAGCGTGCGCACTGGTGGACGGACAGCGGACACTGCGCGGAAACAGTGTGCATGCGGGAGATTTGAGAGGTGCGGCAGCGCTTCTGGTGGCGGCTCTTGGTGCAGAGGGGACAACGCAGCTTACCGGAGTGGAATTTCTGGAGCGCGGCTATGAGAATATATGGGAAGGCATGAGTGGACTCGGCGCAGACATACGCATGGAGTGAGACACACGGGATTGGAGGAAAAGATGATAAACAGTGGAATAACAAATCACATAAAAAGAAAACGGCTGTTTACCTGGATTCTTTTTCTGTGTCTTGTGATTGCGGTTGCCATCGTCGTGTTTTTGAAGTCATTTGAACTGAAAATAATCACTTTTGAGGGAAATACGCGGTATACGCAGCAGGAGCTGACGGAGCTGCTCAAGACACAGAAAACGGATTCGATAACCCCGTTTTTCTGGCTGCGCATGAAATGGAAGGGCGCAGGTGACATTCCGTTTATTGAAAAAACCGATATCCGGATGACGGATCGTCATTCGGTGGAAATATCGGTATATGAAAAGCTGGTGACCGGATGCGTGGAACTGCGCAACCAATATATGTATTTTGACCGCGAGGGCATCGTGGTGGAGAGCTCGGCGCGCAGGCTGCCGGATGTTCCTCTGGTGACGGGACTGAGCTTTTCCAAGATTGTGCTTAGGGAAAAGCTTGAGGTACAAAGGGATGAATTGTTTGATGTGATTCTGAATCTGGTGAGATTGATTGACAAGCAGGAAATCAATGTGCAGCAGATTCAGTTTCAGCAGGATTATTCCGTGACGCTTTACACGGAGAATTGTGAGGTGCTTCTTGGAAAGCGCGATTATTATGACAATGTGCTGGCGGTGTTAAAGCCCGTGCTGGCTTCTGCGCAGGGACGGAGTCTGAAAATCGACATGGCGCTCTACGAAAACGGCAATGACAGGATTACCGCACAGCCTCTGGATGAGACCGGTATTCAGGACTTGCCGGAGCCGCTTGAGGAGAGTGAAACCGGAGATGAATGAGCACCGGA
>CAMALD010000025.1 GCA_945836355.1 uncultured Lachnospiraceae bacterium
TAAAACCCTCTTAAATGTATCCGGAATCTCACGGATTCCATCCCTGGTCACATCATACAGCTCCGGAGAACGAAGACCTAAGGATACCTGAACCATCTTCGGTGTTACCTTTCGGGCATATACTTCTGCAAAGGAAATCAAGTCCTGCACCAGCTTCCCCTCCGAAACAAAGTCAGACTCCCTCAAACAGGGATTCCATTCCGGCAATTGCATGGCAGAGACCACGATTTCCTTTTTGCTGCTGAATTTGCGAAAGATGGTGCACTCGTTCACTCCGGCTCTCTTTGCAATATCTTTTGTCGTCGTTGCCGTATAACCCTTTTCCATAATCAACGACATCGTTGCATTTAAAATCTTGTTTTGTGTTTCATCAAACATCATACCGCCGCCTTGCAAGTGTTTGCTTGCATCATAACACATCTGCTTTGCTATGTCAATGCAAAAGAATTCTACGAAAGCTTAATCAATGCTGCCCCATGCTTCGGTACAGAAATGCGCATTTCCTTGGAATCCGTCTCTCCTGTGAGCGATACATTCTTTCCGCTCCAGAGCTCCTTCGCCTTCTTGAAATGATCAAGCTCGTAATCACTCAGAGAAAAGCGCAGGGTCTTCTTTTTCTCGGAAATGTTGAACAAAGCCACATAAGCTGCCTGACCGTCTCTTTGAGGCGCCACCCACGCAATCTCATCCTCCGTGCGGTACAGCTGATGTGCGCAATGCGTCTTCTTCTCGATGTCGAGCACTTCCTTATTCGTGAGAAGCTTTAGTGTAAATTCATCGTTTTTATTCATTTCACCGCCAATCATCAACGGAGAACGCATCATACACCAGAGACTCATCATCGTCTTCTGCTCGTCCTGTGTAAATCTCGTCCAGTCGTCCGGATTGTAGCACTGGCGTAGCGCCCCCACCGGAAGCATATCCGCATCCGGCCAGTGTCCCGGTCCGGAATGCGTGCACCATTTTTCGGCACGCTCAAACATGGCAAGAAGCAGATTCCAGTTGTCCCAGAAATCATCCGTAATACGCCACATATTAGCGTATTCCTTCAAATGCTCCGCGCGTTCAAGCGGCGCCGGTCCCGGTGACAGCGACAAAACCATGTCCCTGCCGCAGGAGCGGATGGCTTCGCTGATTAACTCGATTTCTCTCTTACAGTGCGGATACTCCCGCGCAATATCATCCACCTTGACAAAATCCACGCCCCACTGCGCGTACAGCTTGAAAATACTCTCGTAGTAAGCACGTGCACCTTCCTCCGCCTGTTGGCATTTCAGTCCGTACATGTCCGGATTCCAAACGCAGATGGAATTCGGGTTTGCCACCTCGCGCGCATGATACTTGGAATTTAAAATAGGAAGATTTTTATGTGCTGCCATTCTCGGCATGCCGCGCATAATATGGATTCCAAACTTCAGACCAAGGTCGTGAATATACGTCGCAAGAGGTGCAAAGCCCTTCCCCCCTTCAGAAGACGGAAAACGATTTGCCGCCGGAAGCAATCTTCCGTATTCATCCATGCACACGTCCGAAAACGGCTCATACTCGTGAGAACCGGCTGTCGGCTGATACCACTCGATATCAACGACCACATACTCCCAGCCATACTCCTTGAGATGCTTTGCCATATAATCGGCATTTGCCCTTACCTGCTCTTCATTTACTGCTGCCCCATAACAATCCCAGCTGTTCCAGCCCATCGGCGGATACTTCGCAATCATTTCAATACCTCCCGTTTTTTCATAAAAATGATACTACTATAATAACAATAAATCATCCAGACTACAACTGTTTTTTCGTTCTGTTGAAAATCTGCCGGATTCGTGGTATAAAGAAAAAAAACAAAATCGGAGGTTTCCATTATGAAACAGATTACCCTCGGTTCTACCGGCATTACCGTGCCGCAGAATGCCTTCGGCGCACTGCCGATTCAGCGCGTCTCCACCGCCATGGCGGTAAAGCTTCTGCGCCGCGCCTATGAGGGCGGCATGACCTTCTTTGACACCGCCCGGGCTTACACTGACAGTGAAGAAAAACTCGGTGAGGCATTTGCGGGAATGCGTGAAAAAATTTACATTGCTTCCAAAACCGCAGCCAAGACGCCTGAAGAATTTTGGAAGCAGCTCGACACCACGCTGACCAACCTTCGTACCGATTATCTCGATATTTACCAGTTCCACTGTGCAGACCGGTGCTTTGCGCCGGGTGACGGCACAGGTATGTACGAGTGCATGCTTGAAGCCAAAGCGCAGGGCAAAATTCGCCATATCGGTATCACAGCGCACAAAATCGGCATTGCGAGGGAGGCAGTCGAATCCGGGCTTTACGAAACTCTGCAATTTCCGTTCAGCTATCTTTCCTCCGAAATGGAAGAAGCCCTCGTGCACTCCTGCATCGAAAAAAATATGGGCTTTATCGCCATGAAGGGTCTGGCAGGCGGTCTGATTAACAATTCCCGCGCCGCTATGGCCTATATGCTTCAGTTCGACAATGTACTTCCGATTTGGGGGATACAGCGCGAAAGTGAGCTGGAGGAATGGCTTGCATTTATGGAGCAGGAACCGGTTTTTGACGCTGAAATTCGGGCATTTATCGCCAGGGAACGTGCCGAACTGGTGGGGGACTTCTGCCGTGGCTGCGGCTACTGCATGCCTTGTCCTGCCGGTATCCAGATCAACCAGTGCGCACGCATGTCCCTGCTGCTGCGCCGTGCCCCTTCGCAGGGCTGGCTCTCCGATACCATGCAGGCAGAGATGAAAAAGATTGAAGCCTGCCTGGAATGCGGTGCATGCAAAAAGAAGTGCCCATATGAACTGGACACTCCTAATCTGCTCAAGAAAAACTATGAAGATTACAAAAAAGTTCTTGCAGGTGAGGTAAAGGTACAGTAACCCTGCCCCGCCAGTTATTTGTCATAGGAACCGAAAATCTGTGCAATCGGGGAATCCGCAGACAAAATCAATGTCTTGTTTCCGCCCTGCATCATAGCCTTTGCGGCATCCATCGAACGCACGAAGGTGTAAAAATCACTGCGCTCCTCATTGTCATATGCCGCTGCAAGAATCCTCATGTATTCCGCCTCACCGGCTGCAATACTCTTTTGTGCCTCAGCCTTCGCCTCAGAAAGCATGACTGCAATCTCATTGTCGGTCTGGTTGCGAATCTTCTTCGCTTCCGATGCTCCCTCTGCGGTGTAGGTTGCGGCGATATTGTTTCTTTCCGAAATCATACGCTCATAAACCGCATTCTTATTGTCGTCCGGCAAATCCAGATGCTTTGTCTCCACACTGATTAACTCAATTCCGTAGCGATTCAGCGCATCACCGATGTTATCCGTAATCACAGCATCCAATGCACCGTCTCTTCCGCTGATGACATCGCTCTGATTCATGCTGCTGATTACATTCTTTAAGGAGTTGTAAACCGTTGTGTTCAGACGGCTCTCTGCCTCGGTACGTGAATTCAGGGTCTGCACATACAGCTTTGGGTCTACGATTCTCCAGAGCACATAGCTGTCTGCCACCATTGTCTTTTTATCCAGCGTAATAACGTCCGATGCCTTCAAATCATAAATCAATACTTCCCTGTCCAGCTTAATCTCCGATTCAATAAAAGGAATCTTAAATGTGATGCCCGATTCGCTGATGGTGCGCTCAACCTTGCCGAAACGCTTAATCAGAGTGTACTCATCCTCCTCTGTCACCACACATGCCATATCGGTAATAATCAAAAGCAGCACTACCGCAACAATAATTAATGTGTTTCTCACCGGATGCGGCTTACGGATGCGCGTTACATTGTCATTATTATTTCCGTTGTTTGTATAACTGTAAGAATAGGTTGAATTTGAATTATCCATTCTGTCCCTCCATATCCGGGTCCCTCAGACCCTGTGCAAATTAATGTGAAGCACTACTCCTGTGTTCCGGTAAAGGAATCTAACGGCAAAATCGTCTGCGTATCGCCGTCACCGTTATCAATGATTACCTTGATATCCGGAAGAACCTCTTCCATTGTCTCAAAGAACATACGCTGCTTTGTAATCAACGGATATTTTATGTACTCCTCATACATTGCATTGAATCTGGCAACCTGACCTTCCGCTTCGTTGATACGCGCCTGCTTGGTCGCATCTGCTTCCTTCATGATGCGGTCGGCATCTGCCTCCGCTGCCGGAAGTGCCTCGTTGCGGTATTTCTTCGCATTGTTAATCTCGGTTTCTTTCTCCTGCTTTGCGGTTTCTACCGCCTTAAATGCCTCCAGAACGTTGGCTGTCGGCGGTTCAGCATCCTGGATCGTGATATTTACCAGCTGCAGTCCGATATCTCTCTGCTCCAGGTTCTCAATGATTTTTTCCTTGATGGATGCCTGAATCTCATTCTTTCCGCTGGTAATTACGCTGTCCACATCATAACTGCTGATTGTGGAACGAATGCAGCTCTGCGCGATGTTTTTCAAAATTGCTACCGGCTGCTCGGATGCGTAAAGCACCTTAATCGGATTGCTTACCTTATATTCCACATAGAAATCAACGTCGACAAAATTGAAATCCGATGTAATCATGAGGGCTTCGTCCGGAATCACCGAATTGGTCTTCATGTCATAACCAATGGCAAATCCCTTGATTGTCGTATCCACCATCTGCACCTTCTGCACAAACGGAATCTTTAAGTGCAGTCCCGGGTCACTGACACAGCTTGGCGTACCGAAGGTGGTTACCACCGCCTGCTCCTGCTCACCGATTGTGTAAAACGCCTTGCTGAGCACAATCAGAGCTGCAATTACAATCGCAACGATTCCGCCGATTTTTGCAATCTTTTTTGTGTCTACATTTACATTATTTCTTCCATTCCAAGAACCATAATTATTACTCATGTCTTCCTCCATTCCGAACACCTTATCTTAATGTTCACCTTTTTATCATAACACAGAATTCTTAAATCTGTACATAAAAAGAATTAAAATTTGGTTAATTTATAAAACGCCCCCTGACGAAAGCCGGTGGGATTGCAGCCACCCTATTTCCGGTTCCACGCAAGGCATTTTTCGGTCAGCTCTTCCACACTCTCCGCCACAGCTGCGGCTCCCGCTTCCATAAGCTCCTCCCTGCTGCCGTACCCGTACAGCACACCGAGGCAAGGGATTCCGAACTCCTTCGCACCCTCCACATCATATTTGCGGTCCCCGATCATCAGTACCTCTCTTGTATCCTGCACCTTCAGTCTTTCCAGTGTGTAGCGCAGGACATCTGCCTTCCTCGACCTTGACATATCCAGGGAAGCGCCTCCGATTACATCAAAATACTGTGCCAGACCAAAATACTCCAAAATCCGCTCCGCCATGTTTTCCGGCTTTGAGGTTGCCACCGACAGCAAAAAGCCTGCCTCCTTCAGCATTTTTAATGCTGTATCAATTCCCGGATATACCTCGTTTTCTTTCCAGCCTACATCCGTGAAGCGCTCGCGGTACTTTTTCGTGCCAAGCTCCGCCTTCTCGGCAGAAAATCCGTATCCCTGCATAAAGCTGTCAACCAGCGGCGGGCCGATAATCCACTCTAATTCATCTGCAGGTGTCACCGGCAGTCCAAAATACTCAAGCGCATACTGAAAGCAACGTGTGATTCCCTCCTTCGGGTTCGTCAGGGTGCCATCCAGATCAAACAACAAATATTTTACCATGATTTCCTCTCTTTTCATTTATCTTATCTGTCACTGCCCTATATTGTATCCCCATCCCCTCAAAAGTTCAATCATTTTCGCATGCGTTACTATTGCGCCGCTTTTGCGTCGCTTCAGCGACACAACTCCTCAGCAAAAGCAATCGATGAAAAAATGCAGAAACTCAAGTATCTGAATCATTTACTTTTTTTGCAGAATATGGTATACTACGTATTATAGTAGAAAGTGGGGAGCTCTTGCAGCTCTGGTATCATAACATGTATATGGGGGATAACTAAATGAAGGGGTTTCGTGATAAGGGTAATCTGCCCTTGTTTATAATTTTTTACATATTTTCTGTTTTTCTGATATTTGCTCTGGTATACCGGGACTTTACCAATAAGATTGCCTCGGTTTCTTCGGGTGATGCAAACTACGGCGAGATACTTTATGCCCAGTCCAGCCGCTTCATATATGAGCTTCTTGTGATTTTTGTTATCGCTCTGCTGGTCATTTTTCTGTTTAATCATATGGTTTTTTACCGCCAGACGATTTTGGAGAACCGCATAAAGCAGATTTCTGCCCGCTATTCCACCGTCCTTGACATGTTTGCGGATTCTCTCTGGGAATATGACATTGTGACAAACACTCTCAAAAAATCCGTAAGCGATTCCGGCTTGTTTACTTCCTCTACCGAAATTCACAATTTCAGGGATTATATTCTGGATTCCGGCTTGCTCAATCCGGACGACAACGAAACAGTTCTGCACTTTTTTGACAGCATGCTTTCGCATGATACCGCTCCTTTAAATGTGCAGTTTCGCGCCCGCAGCAATGAGGATGAGGCGGAAGCCTGGTACGAATGCACCGGATACAAGATTTTCGATTCCTACGGCATTCCGATTTCCGTGGTCGGCCGCACCGTTAATATTTCCCGCATTAAGGAAAGGGAAGTGCTCCTCCATGAAATCGAGGGGCAGGACAAACTGACCAAGCTGCACAATCTGGAGACCACTCACAACATGGTCGACCATTATCTGAGCTCCATCGATTATGCAGTAATTTCGGCAATGTTTTTGATTGACCTTGACAATTTCACCGAGATTAACAATTCGCTCGGAAACTCCTTCGGCGATGCGATTCTTCTCGATTTGAGCGCTCGTTTAAAGAAACGTTTTCAGGCGCAGGACATTATCGGACGTGTCGGCGGAGACTCCTTTGTTGTCTTCCTCGCAGATGCACCGTCCATCTCTTATATCGAAGAATGCGCCGAAGATATCTGCATACTGATGCGTGATATTTACTCCGGCTCCAACAATACCCTGTCCGTCACCGGAAGTGTCGGCGTAGCCGTTTTCCCTTCTGACGGCAACAATTACGATATCCTTTGCGAAAAGGCCAGCCGGGCACTCTGGGAAGCCAAGCAGCTCGGCAAGGACCGCTATTTCCTCTTCTCCAATGAGGGAGCTTCCGAGGATGACGCCTCCCACGTTTCGGATTATTTCAGTCATGATATCGCAGCCTACGCACCGGCTTCCTTTGAGGACCACTCTTTAGTCAATACGAGCATTGTCATGAACGCAATTGATATTCTTTTTAACACGCAGGACAACAATGACTCCCTGCAAATGCTGCTTTCCCTGATTGGTACCTATTACAATCTGGACCGTGTCAGCATCGTAGAGTATTCGGGAAATCCGCAGACATTCTCCATCACCAGCGAGTGGACATCCCATCCGCGTTACCAGATTAAGGATTCTATCCAGCAGGTTCCGATGAGTCTGGAGCATTATTATGCGAGATACCGCGAGACGGAGAACGGTATTTTCTATTCCGATTCCTACCTTTTGGAATATCAGGAGGGAATGGTTGCAGATATCATGCCCGACCGCGTTCCACGGGCTTATTTCCAGTGCGGCTTCCTCGACCACGGCTCCTATATCGGTTCCATCTCCGCCACAATCAGTGACGGAGCACATAGCTGGAGCCAGAGTGAAATTGATTCTCTTACCCTGATTTCAAAAATCATCGGAAGCTATCTCAGCAGGCTCCGCTCCATCCGCTACGCAAACTGGATTTCCAAAACCGATCAGTTGACCGGAGCGCATAACTTTGACAGCTTCCTCTCCGAAGTCAACAAGCTGCACACGAACAGACCGGATATGCCGCTGGCGATGATTTACTCCGATATCCGTCAGTTCAAGCTGATTAACGATAACTACGGCTATCAGACCGGTGATGATATCTTGAAAAGCCTCACTGATATTTTCCGTACCTTATTTCCAAGCGGATTGTGCTGCCGTATCAGCGGTGACAAGTTTGTTATTTGCATTAAGTACAGCGGTGAAGAAGCACTGGCGTCCAAAGCCAGAATGCTCATTTCACGCTGCAGACAGCTTGCTTCACCGGAAGGCGAGCCTTACCGTTTGTCCTTAATCCTCGGTATTTATCCGATGGCGGAAAGTGATACGGCGATTACTGCGGTTGACCGTGCCAATATTGCCCGCAAGAGCGCCCAGCGCCATGAAAGTGCCGGATACGCTTTCTTTACAAACACCATGCGTTCTTCCCTCATTCTACAAAAGGATCTGGAGGACGCCATGGAAAATTCCATTTTGGAAAATGACTTCCTGCTGTATTTCCAGCCGAAGGTAAACATCATCACCGGAAAGCTCTGCGGCGCCGAGGCTTTGGTCCGCTGGCAGCATCCGACACTTGGTTTCCTGTATCCGAATGCATTTATTCCTCTTTTCGAAGCCAACGGATTTATCATCGATTTGGACTATTACATGTTTGAGCAGTCCTGTATTTTCATCCGCGACGAGCTGAAAAAGGGGAAGGAGCTTTTCCCGATTTCCGTCAACTTCTCGCGTGAGCATTTCAAAACTGACGGTCTTCCGGAGAAGTTAAAAGCAGCCGTGGAATTTTACAGCATTCCTCCGGAGCTGCTCGAAATCGAGATTACCGAGAGCGCATTTACCACCGTGGATAAGCATTTCATCGTTCTGCTCAACCGCATCCGCTCCTACGGTTTCCGCCTGGCAATGGATGATTTCGGTGCCGGACTTTCCTCACTCAATCTTCTGTGCGACCTGCCATTTAACGTGATTAAGATTGATAAGGATTTCCTGCATTCCAAGACTACCACCTCCCGTGAGCGCATCGTTATTTCCAATATCGTGCGCATGACCTCCGAGCTGGATATGGAGGTCATCTGTGAGGGCGTTGAGACAGTCGAACAGACCGAATTCCTAAAGAGTATCGGATGCACTATGGCGCAGGGTTATCTGTATTCCAAACCGCTGTCCAAGCAGGAATTTGTCGAAAAGTATATGCTTTAAGCCAAAACAGTGCACCTTACCGCGGACATCCTGGTACAAAATACAAAAAACAGGGGTAGATTTTCGGTCACCCCTGTTTTTTGATGCCATTCTATTCAAAATATCTGCGGATAATATAATCCTGCCCGTCATCCTCCACTTCAAGCTCATAGGTTATGGACTCATCCCCTTTGACCAGCTCAAGCGTAAAGCTCCCGATATACTTTTCCAGTATAGCCTGTCCATCCTCTGTCACACCCATATATTCTCCATCCAGATATATCTCCACCTCATCATCCGAATACACAATGATATAGTGGTCTTCATCCATTTCGTCCTCCGAAGTACTGTTATCAGCTGATTCCGTCGGCTCGGGGCTGTCTGTAGGTACAATGTTTTCAGATAAAGATATCGACACCACGGATGCCGCGGAATTCACGGTCAGCGTGCCCTCATAGGATAAATAGCCGCCCAGCTCCACCCTCATGCGGTATGTTCCGTATGTCAGGTTCACCGGCTCGCCGTAAAAGACATTCTCATCATCCAGCCACAGCAGTGCACCCGCAGGCTGGATTTTGAACTCCACATTTCCGGTCGGCTCGGGTACTCTGGCATACTCGGTCAAATCCAGCACTGTTGTCTGATCTCTGCGGATATCCGCCTCCAAAGTTGCAGATAATTCATCGTTCTCCACAGTGACCGAATACTTGCCCTCCTGCAGCGTAAGCTTCATGTCCTCCGTTATCTGGGCGGCAAATTCCTGATTGATCAGAAGACTTCCGCCCAGATAATCCGCATACTCCTTCAGGGTCAGATATCCGTGCCCGCGTGTCAGCAGAATGACATAAACCTCGCTCTCCACACCGCGCATGGTCACGGTATCCTTCTTGCTCACAGCCTCCGGCGGTACTAGACTTCCGTTGCTGAAAACATGAAGGTTTTCCGTGATGGCATAATTCTGTCTTCCATTCGCAAGAATTCCTGCTCCTGCATTGATTACCACACCGGTCTGCGCCACATATTCCCACACATCCTGCGCCATTTCCAGCTTGATGATTTTGCCGGTGGCAGAATCATAGGTGATATCCGCAATATCCCCAGGGCTTAGCTGTCCTGCCACAAGCTCCTTCCCGTATTTGTCCCGAATCAGTGT
>CAMALD010000026.1 GCA_945836355.1 uncultured Lachnospiraceae bacterium
GTTGCAGGTGCCGTTATCATGGAGGAAAGTATGTCAGTTGACCAGAGTAAAATACGTAATTTTTGTATCATTGCACATATAGATCATGGAAAATCTACTTTGGCAGACCGGATTATCGAAAAGACCGGTCTGCTTACCAGCCGCGAGATGCAGGCGCAGGTGCTTGACAATATGGAGCTGGAGCGGGAGCGCGGTATTACGATCAAGGCGCAGACCGTCCGCACGGTTTACAAGGCAAAAGATGGGGAGGAGTATATTTTTAACCTGATTGATACTCCGGGCCATGTGGATTTCAATTATGAGGTTTCCAGAAGCCTTGCGGCGTGCGAGGGCGCATTGCTTGTCGTGGATGCGGCGCAGGGCATCGAGGCACAGACGCTGGCGAATGTGTATCTGGCACTGGATCACAATCTGGATATCGTGCCGGTCATCAATAAAATTGACCTGCCGAGCGCAGAGCCGGAGCGTGTCAAAGCCGAAATCGAGGATGTGATTGGTCTGGAGGCACAGGACGCACCGATGATTTCCGCAAAGACGGGTTTGAATATTGAGGATGTACTGGAAGCAGTGGTTCACAAGATTCCTGCTCCGGGAGGTAATAAGGACAATCCGCTGCAGGCTTTGATTTTTGACTCCGTCTATGATTCGTACAAGGGGGTTATCATTTTCTGCCGCGTGATGGAGGGAACGGTGCGCAAGGGGACGCCGATTAAGATGATGGCGACCGGTGCCACCGCTGAAGTGGTGGAGCTCGGCACCTTTGCGCCGGGACAGTTCATGCCGTGTGATGAACTTTCTGCCGGCATGGTCGGCTATATTACCGCCAGCCTTAAAAATGTGAAGGATACCCGCGTGGGTGATACGGTTACCAATGCGGACGCACCGTGCGCGGAGCCGCTGCCGGGTTATAAGAAAGTGAATTCCATGGTTTACTGCGGCATGTATCCGGCAGATGGTGCCAAATATCCTGATTTGCGGGATGCATTGGACAAGCTGCAGCTGAATGATGCGGCTCTGCAGTATGAGCCGGAGACCTCCGTCGCGCTGGGATTTGGTTTCCGGTGCGGTTTCCTTGGACTGTTGCATCTGGAAATCATTCAGGAGCGTCTGGAGCGGGAGTATAATCTTGACCTTGTCACTACTGCGCCGAGCGTTATTTACAAGATTTATAAGACCAACGGGGAGGTTGTGGAGATTACCAATCCGTCCAATCTGCCGGACCCGTCGGAGATTGAGCATATGGAAGAGCCGATTGTCAGTGCGGAGATTATGGTTACGACGGAGTTTGTCGGCGCAATCATGCAGCTCTGTCAGGAGCGTCGCGGCGTGTATCTGGGAATGGAATATATGGAGACAACGCGCGCACTGTTAAAATATGATTTGCCGCTCAATGAGATAATTTATGACTTTTTTGATGCATTAAAGTCCAGGTCGAAGGGATATGCCTCCTTTGACTATGAGTTGAAGGGCTATGCACCGGCAGAGCTTGTCAAGCTGGATATTCTGGTAAATAAAGAAGAGGTAGATGCCCTGTCCTTTATTGTGCCGGAGGCTACGGCTTATGAGCGCGGGCGCAGAATGTGTGAGAAGCTGAAGGAGGAGATTCCGAGACAGCTCTTTGAAATCCCGATTCAGGCGGCGGTCGGAAGCAAGGTGATTGCGAGAGAGACCGTAAAGGCGATGCGCAAGGATGTGCTGGCAAAGTGTTACGGCGGTGATATTACCCGCAAGAAGAAGCTTCTGGAAAAGCAGAAGGAAGGCAAGAAACGCATGAGACAGGTGGGTAATGTCGAGATTCCTCAGAAGGCCTTCATGAGCGTATTGAAGCTTGACGAGAATTAAGGGGGAGAGTGTTTTTGAAAAAGAAGCTCGCCATCTATATTCATATTCCATTTTGTGTGCGCAAATGCGCCTACTGCGATTTCCTTTCGGCGCCGGCGACGCAGGAGTTGCAAAAACAGTATGTCGGAGCGCTGGTGCGGGAAATCAGGGACTGGGAAAAATGGTATCCGGGAAGGAAGGACAGCTATCTGGTGGGCTCGGTATTTTTTGGCGGGGGCACACCGTCCATACTGCAGCCGGGGCTGCTGGCAGGTGTTGCGGATGCGGTGAGGGACAGCTTCGAAATAGCCTGTGATGCAGAGATTACCGTAGAGTGCAATCCGGGCACGCTGGATGCGGAAAAGCTGAGAGTGTACCGCGCTGTGGGGGTGAACCGGCTGAGCATCGGTCTGCAGTCCGCAGAAAATGAAGAGCTTTTGCTGCTGGGGAGAATCCATACCTGGGAAGACTTCTTAAAGAGCTATGCGCTGGCGAGAGAAGCGGGCTTTGACAATCTGAATATAGATCTGATGAGTGCACTTCCTGGTCAGACCCTGCAGTCATGGCAGAATACCCTGCATAAGGTATTGGCATTGCAACCCGAACATATTTCTGCGTACAGCCTGATTATTGAGGAGGGCACGCCGTTTTATGAGCGGTATGGCGGGAAGGAGAGCACAATGCTGCCGGATGAAGATACCGAGCGAAGGATGTATGCCGGGACCGGGCAAATTCTGAAAGAGACCGGATACCATCGGTATGAGATTTCCAATTACGCTTTGCCGGGCAGGGAGTGCAGGCACAATATTTGTTATTGGGACGGCACGGAGTATCTGGGCTTCGGAACGGGGGCGGCGTCGCTGTTTGGAAAAGAGCGGTTTTGCCGTATCAGGGATACGCAGGAGTATATCGCTGCCGTTACAAATGGGACCGACACAAGGATTGAACGCAATGCCCGCAGCAAAAAGGAGCATATGGAGGAATTTATGTTTCTTGGACTCAGAATGATGCGGGGAATCAGTAAGGCGGAGTTTGCGGACTGCTTCGGCGTGACAATGGATAAAGTATATTCTGCAGTATTGGAGAAATATATCGGCTATGGTCTGCTGAGAGAAGACGGGGACAGGATTTTTCTCACACCGGAGGGAATTGATGTGAGCAATGTGATTTTTCAGGAGTTTTTACTGGATTGATACGAGTGCACCGGATATGAACTATATTATGGAAGCAGGGGGATGAAAATGCAGGGGCAGAGTAAGAAACGCATTGGAAAATGGGGCGGTTTATTATTATGCCTGTTGTTGGTGATGGGATTATGCGCGGGCATACAGCTTGTCCGGAATACTCCGGTGGCAGTGGTGAGCGCGGCGGAGGATATTGCAATAAGCGATTCCTCTATCATAATTTCCAAGGGGGATACCTATTCCCTGAGCGTGACGGGAACAAAGCGGCCGGTTTCCTGGAGAGTCAATCGAAAATCCGTCGCCACAGTAACGGCGGACGGTAAAGTAAAGGGTGTGGCGGCAGGAACCACTACCGTGATTGCCACGGTCGATGGGCAGGAATATCGCTGTACGGTTCGTGTCGAAGCACCGGCGCTCAATAAGACGAAGCTGACGGCGCGCTGCGGAGGGAGTGCGGCATTAACCGTTTCCGGAACGAAAAGAGCTGTGACGTGGAGGAGCTCAGACGCAAAGATAGTAAAAGTGTATTCCACAGGTAAAATGAGCTTTCTTAAGCCGGGGACAGCTACCATCACGGCAACGGTGGGAAAAACGAAGCTGACCTGCAAGGTTACGGTAAATACGCCGTCAATTTCAATCCCTGCCCAAATAAAGCTTGGTGAGGAAGGAATTGTTGATTTCGGCGGGAAAAAGTATCAGAAGCTTTCCTTTGCAAGCAGTGATTCCGGGATTATTGAAGTAGACAAAAACGGAGTCATCACGGCGAAGATGGCCGGCAGCGCTGATATTACCGTAAAAATTGCAAATTATGTATATTCCGCAAAGGTTCAGGCAGGAAATTCGATGAGCTATGCGGTGTGCTCCGGCAACACATCCGGACTGGGTACCGGGGATGCCAAAATTGCAGAGGCGGCTTATGCAATATATAATGAAGTAATAACCGAAGAGATGAGTGATATCGAAAAGATTCGGGCTATTCATGATTATATTGTCTTGAATACGGAATATGCTTATGAGGAACTGCTGGATGGCAGTGTATATGCGTATGACTATTTCTTTTCCCCGGAGGGAGTGTTACTTTACCGGCGCGCTGTCTGTCAGGGCTATGCCGAGACCATGGAGCTCTTTTTAAACGCTATGGGAATTGAAAATCAGTTGATTACCGGAGATGCCAATAGCGGAGACGGCTGGATTTCCCATGCGTGGAATCTGGTTCGGCTTGACGGTGATTGGTATCATTTGGACTCCACATGGGATGATCCGCTGATTGACGGAAAAGACAGCCAAAGCGTATACTATGACTACTTTATGAAAAATGATGCCGATATGAAAAAGGATCATCGCTGGATGGCAGAGAATTATCCTGCGGCAGCAGGCGGGGAGTACAGTGAATATATTGGGAATGCACTTGCAGATAAATATCGCCTGGCAGGGAAATATCTGGAATCCGTGGATGATTATGCACAGGTGGTGGCAGAGCATTATCAGGCGGGCGAAACCACCATTGAGCTGATGTATCCGGGAAGTCAGCCGGCGGATGTCCAGGCGGCTTTGAATCAGATAGCGTCGCTCAATCCGGGCAGAAGATGCAGTGGCCAGTGGACGCTACAGGAGTTTGGACAATATACAATCCTTACCATTGAAATTTCAGTGCAATAAAGATTCCGTGCACGAAAGAAGAAAATAACACAGAAGGAAGGAGCTTTGCGGCAGGACAGCCGAAAAGCTCCTTTTTGCATTACAGGAAATTGCGACAATTTCCTGTAATGCAAAAAGCGCTCCGCTAAGGATGCGCACTCGCGCGTAAGGTGTAAAGTTGCTAAAGCAACACGCTCTCGGCGCAAAGAATCTCGCAAGCGAGATTCTTTGTTCTAAAAGCGGCGTCAGAGTTTACCGGGCAAATTCTTTTTATAAAAAATTTAGAAATAGGTGTTGACAAATCAGGTAACTGGTGTTATTTTATGTACAGAAGATGTTAGCACTCTAACAGAACGAGTGCTAACAATCCAGAAGAGGTGATGCGGATGGAATTAGATGAGAGAAAACTGAAAATACTAAAAGCAATCATCTGTAACTATCTCGAGACCGGTGAGCCGGTCGGTTCCAGAACCATTTCAAAATACACCGATCTGAATTTGAGCTCGGCGACCATTCGAAATGAGATGGCTGATCTGGAGGAGATGGGGTATATTGTTCAGCCGCACACATCGGCAGGACGCATTCCTTCGGATAAAGGTTACCGTTTGTATGTCGATACCATGCTTCAGGAAAAGGAGCGGGAGGTAGAGGACATGAAAGAGGTGCTGCTGGAGAAAGCGGATAAGCTTGAAAATCTCCTGAAACAGGCGGCTAAGGTTTTGGCAGTGAATACAAACTATACCTCCATGATAACCGGTCCGCAGTACAGTGCAAAAAAGGTGAAGTTCCTACAGCTCTCCGAGGTCGATTCCAGTCAGCTCCTGACGGTAATTGTATTGGAAGGCAATATCGTAAAAAACAAGATTATCCGTACAAGTGAAGCGATTGATAAGGAAACATTACTAAAACTCAATATACTGCTGAATACCTGTCTGCAGGGACTGAATCTCTCGGAGATTAATCTTCCTTTGATTGCCCGTATGAAAGAGCAGGCTGCGGAATACAGTATGGTGGTCAGTGATATTCTGGATGCGATTACTCAGGCGGTTGCCGAGGAGGATGACGTTGAGATTTTTACCAGCGGTGCTACCAATATCCTGAAGTATCCGGAGCTGAATGATACGGAGAAAGCAAGCAATCTGCTTTATGCATTGGAAGAAAAGAAGCAGCTACACGAGCTGATGGCAGGTATCCCGGACACGGACGGGGAACAGCATGCCATTCAGGTATATATCGGGGATGAGACCCCGCTGGAATCCATGAAGGATTGCGCGGTAGTGACAGCTACTTACCGTATTGATGAAGGCGTGTACGGCAAGGTGGGAATCATCGGACCGAAGCGTATGGATTATGAAAAGGTTGTGGCATCCCTGCAGAGTCTGATGAACCAGCTCGATAATTTGTTTAAAAAGAGTGATGAGTGATAGGAAGGATGATATAAAGCATGGCAGAGCAGAACATGGATGAAGAAAAGATAAATACGGAGGAGACACAGCAGAACGCCGAGACGGCAGAAGCCACAGAGCAGACCGTAGAGGATGAAAAGGTGCAGGATACCCCGCAAGAGGCAGAAGGGGAAGAGGGCACTGTGTCGGAGGAGGGCGAAGAGTCCAAAGACAAGAAGTCTTTCTTTAAGAAAAAGGAGAAGAAGGACAAAAAGGATGAGAAGATTGATGAACTGAATGACCGCTTGATTCGTACAATGGCAGAATTTGATAATTTCCGCAAGCGTACCGAGAGAGAGAAAGCCCAGATGTTTGAAATCGGTGCGAAGGATATTGTTGAGAAGATTCTGCCGGTGGTTGACAATTTTGAGCGCGGCTTAAAGGCCGTGACGGAAGAGGAAAAGGACGGCGCTTTTGTACAGGGTATGGAAATGGTATATAAGCAGATGATGAAATGCCTTGAGGACGCCGGAGTAAAGCCGATTGAGGCTGTTGGGAAGGAATTTGATCCGAATTTCCACAACGCCGTAATGCATGCGGAGGATGAGAATTTCGGTGAAAATATTATTGCCGAGGAATTCCAAAAGGGATATCTGTATCGTGACAGTGTTGTGCGACACAGCATGGTCAAGGTAGTGAATTAGTAAGCAATTACATTTATAATAGGAGGAATGAATCATGGGAAAGATTATCGGAATTGACTTAGGAACTACAAACTCCTGCGTAGCGGTAATGGAAGGCGGAAAGCCGGTAGTTATCGCAAATACAGAGGGTGCAAGAACGACACCGTCCGTTGTGGCATTCACAAAGACAGGTGAGAGAATCGTTGGTGATTCTGCAAAGCGTCAGGCTGTTACAAATGCCGACAAGACCATCTCTTCTATCAAGAGACATATGGGTACCGATTATAAGGTTACGATTGATGACAAAAAGTTTACACCGCAGGAGATTTCTGCGATGATTCTTCAGAAATTGAAGGGCGATGCAGAGGGGTATCTCGGTGAGAAGGTTACCGAGGCTGTGATTACCGTTCCGGCATACTTCAACGATGCACAGAGACAGGCAACCAAGGATGCAGGTAAGATTGCTGGCCTTGATGTAAAGCGTATCATCAACGAGCCGACCGCTGCGGCGCTTGCATACGGTCTTGACAATGAGCATGAGCAGAAGATTATGGTATATGACCTTGGTGGTGGTACCTTCGATGTTTCCATCATTGAGATTGGCGACGGCGTCATCGAAGTATTGGCTACCGCAGGCGATAACCGTCTCGGCGGTGATGATTTCGATGAGAAGCTGACCAGATACTTTATCGATGAGTTTAAGAAGGCTGAGGGCGTTGACCTCTCGACCGATAAGATGGCATTGCAGAGACTCAAGGAAGCAGCAGAGAAGGCTAAGAAAGAGCTCTCGTCGGCTATGACGACCAATATTAACCTTCCGTTCATCACAGCTACCGCTGAGGGACCAAAGCACTTTGACCTCAACCTTACAAGAGCAAAGTTTGATGAGCTGACTCATGAGCTTGTAGAGAGAACTGCGGGACCGGTGCAGAATGCACTCCGCGATGCAGGCATCACCGCATCCGAGCTTGGCAAGGTATTGCTCGTTGGTGGTTCCACAAGAATCCCGGCTGTTCAGGATAAGGTTAAACAGTTGACCGGACATGAGCCTTCCAAGGCATTGAATCCGGATGAGTGTGTTGCAATCGGTGCATCCATTCAGGGTGGTAAGCTTGCAGGTGATGCAGGCGCTGGTGACATCCTTCTTCTCGATGTTACACCGCTGTCCCTCTCCATCGAGACCATGGGTGGTGTGGCTACCCGCCTGATTGAGAGAAATACTACCATCCCGACCAGAAAGAGCCAGATATTCTCTACCGCTGCAGATAACCAGAGCGCGGTTGATATCAATGTTGTACAGGGTGAGCGTCAGTTTGCAAGAGACAACAAGTCTCTCGGACAATTCCGTCTGGACGGTATTCCGCCGGCAAGAAGAGGTGTGCCGCAGATTGAGGTTACCTTCGATATCGATGCAAACGGTATTGTAAATGTATCCGCTAAGGATCTCGGCACAGGCAGAGAGCAGCACATCACCATCACCGCAGGTTCGAATCTGTCCGATGCAGATATCGAGAAGGCTGTTAAGGAAGCTGCTGAGTATGAGGCTCAGGATAAGAAGCGCAAGGAAGCTGTTGAGGTAAGAAATGATGCAGATTCCATGGTATTCCAGACCGAGAAGGCACTTTCCGAGGTCGGTGACAAGATTGCAGAGTCCGATAAGTCCGCAGTGGAGGCTGATCTGGCTCACCTGAAGGAGCTCATTGAAAAGTCCAATCCAGAGGCTATGTCCGACGGTGAAGTTGAGGATATCCGCGCAGCGAAAGAAAAGCTTATGACTTCTGCTCAGGCATTGTTCCAGAAGGTATATGAGCAGGCGCAGGGTGCTGCAGGCGCACAGGGTGCAGGTCCTGACATGAGCGGTGCAGGCTTTGGCGGCAATGCGGGTCCGGCAGATGATGTTGTGGATGGAGATTACCGTGAGGTATAATATCGCTGACAAACGAGTATGAAAAGATATATCACCCGGGTGTGGGAGAAATTTCACATCCGGGTTTTAAAAGGCGGTCTTTTTTCGGCGGCCTTTTTCGCAAATTTATTTATCAGATGACCTTTGACAAAGAATTTTGTTTGGGAAGATAGAAAGGGAGGGCTTGTATGGCAGAGAATAAGCGCGATTATTATGAGGTGCTGGGGGTAGCAAAGACGGCATCCGATGATGAGATAAAGAAAGCGTACCGCCAGCTGGCAAAGAAATATCACCCGGATATGAACCCGGGAGACAAGGAGGCAGAGGCTAAGTTTAAGGAGGCCTCGGAGGCATATGCCATCCTGAGTGACCCGGAGAAAAAACGCCAATATGATCAGTTTGGTCATGCTGCATTTGAGCAGGGTGGAGGCGGAGCCGGCGGTTTCGATTTTAACATGGGAGATATGGGAGATATTTTTGGAGATATCTTCGGAGATCTTTTTGGCGGTGGCAGAAGCAGACAGCGTACAAGCAATGGTCCGATGAAAGGGGCAAATCTGCGTACCGGTATTCGCATTACGTTTGAGGAGGCTGTTTTCGGTACGGAGAAGGAGCTGGAGCTGAATCTGAAGGACCAGTGTGAAAAGTGTCACGGAACAGGTGCAAAACCGGGAACATCGGCAGAGAGCTGTAAGAAATGTAACGGAAGCGGCCAGGTGACAGTAACGCAGCAGTCTCTTTTTGGAATGGTGCGCCAGGTGCGCCCGTGTCCGGATTGCGGCGGCACAGGCAAGATAATTCGCGAAAAGTGCCCAGACTGTTACGGCACCGGCTATATTACCAAAAGGAAGAAGATTCAGGTATCCATCCCGGCAGGAATTGATGACGGGCAGAGCATTCGCATCCGCGATAAAGGTGAGCCGGGTATCAATGGCGGCGAGAGAGGTGACCTTCTGGTTGAGGTTGCTGTCAGCAGCCATCCAATCTTCCAGAGAGAGGGCGTTGATATTTACTCGTCAGCACCGCTCTCGTTCACTACCGCTGCATTGGGCGGAGATGTGCGCATTTCAACGGTTGACGGCGATGTCCTGTATACTGTAAAACCGGGTACACAGACCGATACAAAGGTAAGGCTGCGCGGTAAGGGTGTTCCGAGCCTGAGAAACAAGCAGGTACGCGGTGACCATTATGTCAATCTTGTAGTGCAGGTGCCGACCAAGCTCACAAGCGAGCAGAAGGAGCTTCTCCAGAAGCTGGACGCTTCCTTTAGCGGAAAGCCGGTGGAAGAGGAGTCGACGAAAGAAAAGAAAAAGTCATTCTTTAAGAAATAACAGGAAGGATATCATGAAATGAAGTGGAAGAAGCTCACGATTGAAACAACAACCGAGGCGGTGGATTTTGTAAGTGACCTTTTGGTGGAGCTTGGCATAGAGGGGATTGAGATTGAGGATAATGTGCCTCTCTCGGAAGAAGATAAA
>CAMALD010000027.1 GCA_945836355.1 uncultured Lachnospiraceae bacterium
ATTGCTGCAGCTCCGGCATAAGCATCCAGGAATCACAGGTAAGCGGCACGTCCTTTAAATATGGTTTTCGTCATTACCTTTGATACAGTTATATCCGAGGTAATAAGGGAATACAAGAAAATTCATGAAAATAATCCATTGCAAAGCAAAGATAAAACAGTTACAATATAGATATAGACTACGGTACGAAAACGTATTCGTGCCGATGGAGCGAAGGACTTTATTTCGAGGAGGTAAACAAATGAATTACGGTTATTTTGATGAAGTGAACAAAGAGTATGTCATTACGAAGCCAAATACTCCGGCACCATGGGCGAACTATCTGGGTTCTCCGGCATACGGTGCAATCATTTCGAACAATGCGGGGGGTTACAGTTTTGTGAAGAGCGGGGCGAACGGACGTATCATCCGTTATCATTTTAACAGTGACGATACCCCGGGACGTTATGTATATTTACGAGACGATGAGACAAAGGATTTCTGGTCTGCGTCCTGGCAGCCGGTGGCAAAGCCTCTTGATGTATATAAGAGCGAATGCCATCACGGTACCGCATATACGAACATGGTAGCCGACTATGCAGGCATTCATTCGGAGGTTCTGTACTATGTACCGCTGAACAGGACATACGAGGTATGGCGCGCAAGGATTACGAATACGACGGACCGCGTGCGCAGGATTTCGACCTTCGGTTATGCAGAGTTTTCCAACGACAGCAACTATGAGCAGGATCAGGTCAATCTGCAGTACACCCAGTTCATCACCAGAACCTATTTTATGAATGACAACATGATTCTCCAGAGAATCAACGAAAACTGGTACAAGAATGAGCAGGGAGATAACGGGAAAGAGCGTTTCTTTGGTATGGCCGGTGCCCCGGTTACATCCTACAATGGCGACAAGGCTGCATTCCTCGGCAACTATCACACCTACGGCAATCCGGTGGCAGTGGAGAAGGGTGCATGCGACAATGTGCTCAACTATAATTCCAACGGATGCGGTGCACTACATACTGCTATGACATTACAGCCGGGTGAGACGAAGGAAGTAGCATTTATTCTGGGTCAGACGATTCCGGCAGAGGCAAAAAAGATTATCGACAGCTATAAGGACCTTGCGGTGGTCGAGAAGGAAAAGAAGGAGCTCATCGATTACTGGCATTCGAAGCTTGCTAATTTCCAGGTCAACACCCCGGACCCGGCATTCAACAGCATGATCAATACCTGGAATGCATACCAGTGCTTCATCACCTTTACCTGGTCGAGAGCAGCATCCTTCTCCTACTGCGGACAGCGCAACGGCTATGGCTACCGCGATACGGTGCAGGATATTCAGGGTATCATCCATCTGGACCCGGCAATGGCGAAAAAGCAGATTACCTTCATGCTTTCCGCACAGGTTGACAACGGCGGCGGACTCCCGCTCGTATTGTTTGATTTCGTTCCGGGCAATTCCGGTACACCGGATGATCCGGAGTGGGTGAAGCTGACAGGCCATCCGGCATATCGTGCCGATGACGCTCTGTGGCTCTTCCCGACTGTATGGAAATATATTGCGGAGTCCGGTGATAAGGACTATATCAATGAGGTGATTCCTTATGCGAACAATGGCGATAAGGGCACCGTATACGATCACTTAAAGCGTGCAATTCAGTTCTCAATGGAGCGTCTCGGCGACCACAGGATGCCGGCAGGCCTGCATGCAGACTGGAACGACTGTCTGCGTCTTGGCAAGAAGGGTGAGTCCACCTTTGTGGCAATGCAGCTTTATTATGCGATGACCGTTTTAAGAGGCTTTGCAAAGGATTTGAACGATACAGAGTATATTGCATATCTGGATAAGACCCAGAAGGAGCTCGGAGATACCATCCAGAAGGAATGCTGGGAGGATGACCGTTATATTCGCGGCATCAAGGAGGATGGTCAGGTGATCGGTTCGAAGCACGACCCGGAGGCTAATATGTGGCTGAATCCTCAGTCATGGTCCGTTATCAGCGGTCTTGCGAGCAAGGAGCAGGCAGAGAAGGCATTGGAGTCCGTTCACCGTGAGCTGAACACCAAATATGGTGTGCGCGTAATGGCTCCGTCCTATGTCGACCATGCATTTGAGGGTGCACTGGCTGCCTTGTTTAACCCGTCCACAAAGGAAAACGGCGGTATCTTCTCACAGCCGCAGGGATGGATTATTCTTGCAGAATCTCTGATGGGACACGGAAACCGTGCATTTGAATATTTCACCGAGAGCTCACCGGCATCCCAGAACGATGATGCAGATGTGAGAAAGCTCGAGCCGTATGTACACGGACAGTTCACCGAGAGCTCGGATTCTCCGTTTGAGGGACGTTCCCATGTACACTGGCTGACCGGTACCGCATCCACCTGTATGGTAGGCTGTGTCGAGGGTATCTGCGGCATGCGCCCGGATCTGGATGGCTTGTGGGTTTGCCCGACCATTCCGTCGACTTGGAAGGAAATGACCATGACAAAGATGTTCCGCGGCAAGAAGCTCAATATCACCGTAAAGAATCCATCCGGTGCAGAGTGCGGCTTCAAGGAGTTTTATGTAAACGGTGTGAAGCTGGATAAGCCGTATGTGAAGGCTGCTGATATGAAGGATGAGAATGAAGTCATTGTTGTAATGTAAGCGGAAGACTGCTGTGTTACAAACTCGGTGGACAACAGGCGTTTTTCTGTGAATAATTGAATAATTAATCCGGAACAAACCTCTGTAATGCGGAAGAAAATGCATTACAGGGGTTTCTTTCATATAGGATTATATATTTGTTATAAAGGAAAATACATTTTTAACAAGAGAGTGGAATGGTAAAATCAAGGCAGAAATTCTAAAGGAGGTTTGCCATGAATACACCGGTTTTGAGTCATATCGGATTTGAAACAGGAGGAATCAAGCAGGCGGTGCTTGCGCAGCGGGCTGATAAATATTTAGTTAAAAATAATGAGGGAAAGGTTTGCTTTGAGGGAGAGTTTGAGGCGTTCGGATATGACCCGAATGCCGGGGAGGAGCTCTGGCGCGCGGATTTCTCGGAGCTGAAGGAAACAGGAGCATATACCCTGTGCGCGGATAACGGGTGCGAGGTGCAGTTTGAAATCAGGCAGAATGCATATGAGCCGGTGCTTAAGAGTACGCTCAAGGCATTTTACTATCTGCGCTGCGGCTGCGCGCTTACTCCGGAATATGCGGGAGAGTTTACTCATGATGTCTGTCATGCCGGTCGTGCGCTTGTGTGGGAGGATACATCGAAATCGTATGAGGCTGACGGTGGCTGGCATGATGCCGGTGATTACGGCAGATACATAACCGCCGGTGCGTGCGCGCTTGCACATTTATTGTTTGCGTACCGGCTTTATCCGCAGGTCTTTGATTCTTTGGAGGTTCATATCCCAAAGAGCGGCGGCAGGCTTCCGGATATTCTTGCAGAGTGCCGTTATGAGCTTAGCTGGATGCTGAAAATGCAGCGTGAGGACGGGGGAGTGTACCATAAGGTGAGCACCGCGCACCATGCGGCATTTGTTATGCCGGAAAAGGACACGTCACAGCTATACCTTTTTCCGGTCTCCAGTATGGCGACTGCTGATTTTGCTGCGGTGTGCGCATTGGCGAGCCGCATCTACCGCCCGTTTGACGCGGAGTTCGCGGATTGCCTGTTTGCAGCGGCACAGAGGGCGGATAAATGGCTGGTGGATCATCCGGATTTTTTGGGATTTCGCAATCCGAAGGGCTGCGATACCGGAGAATATGGCGAGCGCG
This sequence comes from uncultured Lachnospiraceae bacterium, assembly GCA_945836355.1. Lineage (GTDB taxonomy): Bacteria > Bacillota > Clostridia > Lachnospirales > Lachnospiraceae > RGIG4057. The sequence continues at coordinate 3,767 of CAMALD010000027.1, forward strand.
GGGACAGGGACAACCGTTTCTGGGCATGCGCAGAGCTGTTTGCCTGCACCGGGGAAGAACTCTATCATGAAAGAATGATGGAGCTGCTGAAGTCAGATTTTTCGTTAACAGCTCTCGGCTATGGCTCTGTGGGCGGTTTCGGAGCGCTGACCTACCTGCTGTGTGACATGCCGAACAGGCGCCGTGTGCAGCAGGAGAAATTTCGTGATGCATTTCTCTTTGAAGCAGTCCGGCTGAATGAGCTGATGGCTGCCAGCGGCTATCATGCGGCTATGTCCGAACAGGATTATTGCTGGGGCAGCAATATGAATCTGATGAAGCATGCGATGATTTTTGCGATTGCGGATACAGTATGTGGTGTCAAGGCTTTCGGAAGGGGCGTCGAGTACCAGCTGCAGTGCCTGCTTGGCTGCAACCCGATGGATTTTTGTTATATATCGGGCTTTGGAGAGAAAAGCCTGAAAAATCCGCATCTGCGTCCGGCTTATGCGGATGGCGTGGAGGAATGCATACCGGGAATGGTGAGCGGGGGACCGAACCGTCACCCGGCAGATGAGGATGCAAAGCGTCTGATTCCGGCGGGGACATCTCCGATGAAATGCTTCACAGACCATGTCGGCTGTTATTCGCTCAATGAGATTACGATATACTGGAATTCACCGGTCGTCTTTGCTCTGGCATATTTGATGTAAGTTGTATACGACCCTGTGAACAAAAACAAAAATGTTGTGAACAAAAAAAGGAGAAACCATCGGTCGGCTTGAAAGCACAATCTCTGAATGATAAAATAAGCATTGGAATTTATAGCGGTTCCGATGCTTATTTTTTGTTTGGGATGGAAAGAAAAATGGAAAAAGATATTCTGACATTGCGCAATATATACCGTTTTTTGGTGGTGAAGGATTATCCTGTCTTTTCGATGGGAATTATTCGTGAAGAAAACCGCAAGGGGCTGACCCTGACAAAGTTTTGGCAGAATATGTTTTTGGAAGAATTTCGCAGTCAGTTTTACGGAAAGATGGTGTGGAGAACGACCGGAGGTCGCAATCGCTTTATCTCGGATATCTGTAATCGCAGTGAGCGAATTTCTTTTTATAATGAATATGCAAGAGAGCTGGCACAATCAGCTACACTGGAGGTTCTGCTGCGTCAGATTGACAGGTTTGGAACATTTTTGCAGGACTGTGAGTATTCGTATGAAGTATTTGTCAGAAAAGCAGGATTTTTGGTTATTCAATATAAAGAAAATGATGAAGTGTTTGCCCAGGCTGCAGCGGATTATTTCCTGAATGCTTTAAAAGAGGAAAATGAATTTCGTGAAATCGGACCGAAGGGCTGCCTGTTTTTCTGCGGCTGGTTTTTGACCATGCTGATGCTGCATGCAAGCAGCGCGGGGGCGATGAACGAGGCAGAATTCATCGCATTTAGAAAAAAGGAGAAGCTGTCCCCGAGAGCGCTTTGGGAGTATCGCTTTGCAGCATCAGGTAACACGGAGAACGAAGCGGTTGTGTTGTTGACGGAGAACTATCATAATTTGTGCAATACCGTGTTGGAAGCCAGACATTTTTTCGGGAGAGAGGAGGAAATGTTTGATCTTCGCGAAATGCTGCGGGAGGGTGGTAAATATCTGATCAGCGGCATGGGAGGCGTCGGCAAAACGGAGCTTATGCGTCAGTTCATACAGTGCTGCCAAAGGGAGCATCTGGTGGATGCTCTCGCCTTGATTTCGTATGAGGGAAGTCTGGAAGAGAGTCTGGTGCGGGCCTTTTACAAAAATGGAGAATCCGGTGAGTATCCGGAAATCAAAGAGATTTTTCAATCAATCCGAAGTCTTGAAAAAAAGCGCGTGTTGATTGTTATCGATAATATGGATTACATGGTGGGGAGTGAGGCCTCAAAGAGTGAACAGAATGTACTGAAACTGCTTTCTGAGCTTTCTGCCACGGTACTTATCACTTCGCGGAGGACGGAAATACCGGGCTTTGATACCTATGTGATTCAACCGCCGTCCCAGCGTGTCGGTATGCTGATTTTCCGTGATAACTACAATAAGACCCTGACCTCACAGGACAGAAAGAATTTGGAGGATATCATAAAGAATCCGTTATGGTGTCATACTCTGACATTGAAGCTGTTGGGATGTACCGCCAGATTTCGCGGGTGGACGGTGCTTAACTTAAAGGAACAGCTTGGCAAGGGTGATGTGACGGTATATAACGGTGCAGCGGAAAGGCAGGCGGTTTTATTAAAGAAGCTGTATCGCCAGATGTATACCATATCAAAGCTTTCTGCAGAGAAAAAGAGGCTTTTGCACATGTTTTCCATGCTGCCGTATCAGGAATATGATGCCGGCTTTGTGCAGCGCTATCTCTGTACGAAACCGATGCAGAATATTGATACTGTGCTTGCGGAGCTTTGCACAGAAGGATGGCTGGAAAAGCATGGCATACAATATGCAATGCACCCGTATATAGCGGAGTGCCTGTTGCCGAGGATGCGCAGTGAAGCAGATTATAGAGAATTTTTTGACAGAATCTATGCAGATTGGCCGTACGATATCCGGAGTGAAGGCATCGCAGGCGATGGAAAAACCGGAACGCGGCTCATGCTGAATCGGGATTCCGGGGAAGTGTGGCTGGCTAAAATCACACTATATGCCTTGGAGAAGCTGACCGGCAGAATCAGCGAGGAGCTATTGCTGCTGGCAGCCTCATCTGCTTATTTGCTCGCTAATTTTTACGGATATGTGGAGCAGCTGCCGGACAAAATAGCAAGGCTTCTGGAACGATGCGGGGGGTGCTCGGAAAATACAAAATATATCTGTTATTGTATGAGCTGTACCAGCGGCCGGCGCGGTATAAAGAAGCTGGAGCAGGCACTGGCGAAACAGCAGGAGCATAGGAGCATTGATGAGAATGTGTATCTGGAGTTTTGTGCACAAATGGCAATGCAGTATTCCAAATCCGAATTTTTTGATGCAAAAAAGGCCGTTATGCTTGGAGAGTTGGTATATGAAAGCAATGCACCGGCGAAAACCAAAATGACAGCAATCAGTGTGCTTTCGGATGTGTACTATACGCTGGGTGACCGTAAAAATGCAATGAAATGGATGGAGCGGGGAATCCTGCTTGGAGAGAAAGAACCGGACACCAACAAAGAGGCGCTGATTAATTTTCTCGGGAGTGTCAGTGCATTGTATCTGCAGGAGCAGAATACGGATAAGGCGAGGGCGATGCTTGACAAGATGGTGCAGTACACGCAAAGAGGGAGCAGTTTGGGTGCACGTTTTAACCTGAATTACTATACGGCTTACCTGTGTTCAAGGACAGGGGAATATGACCGTGGTATCCCATGTGCCCGTGAGGCAGTGCGTCTCATAGACATGATGTATGGCGGTGAAAGCATTCAGTACAGTACGGCATTATCCATGCTTGGTCTGCTTCTGGGCAGTGCAGGACAATATGAAGAAAGCACTGACATCTATGAGCAGGCGCTTGAGCTGAATGCAAAACACGCGCAGGGGGCAGCGTTGCGGATTCCGATGCTGCTGAACTACGGAAAAATCCTGCTGGCAGCCGGGCAGAGGGAACATGCCGGGGAAATTCTGCAGGAGGGTCTGGAAGCAAACTGTGAAGTGGGCGCCGGGTACGAAGAGCTGTTTCTGCAGGCAATAGAATCAGTACATAATGGGATTAAGCAGTAATAGAGTCTGCTTAACATAGATTAAAAAGGAGGAAAGAGGAATGAAGAAAAAATTATTTGGACTTCTGCTGGTATTATCTTTACTGATAACGGCTTTACCGGTTCCGGTACAGACAGCTAAGGCAGCAACCTACAGTGTGCAGGCAGCGCTTGATTACGCGAAAGCGCACTGGAATGACGGCGTGGGAATGTGCGCGGAGTTTGTATCAAAATGTGTGATTGCAGGAGGTTTGGAGGGAATGACCGTCAAGGTAGGGACGACCCCATGCTTTAATGCCGCCGCTGCAGCAGCCGGTTTGAGCGGGATTGAACTGCGGCTGGATGCAAACGGATATGCGACATATTCTTTAAACAGTGATATTCTTGCAGCAGGTGATATTGTCATGCAGAGCTGCTATACACATGGTACAAAGCCACACATCATGTTCTGCGGCGGCTATGACAGTCAGGGACGCGCAACGTTTTACGGTCACACTGCCGCTATAAACAATGTAGCGCAGAAATTAAATGTGAATACAGCCTATGAGCATACCACAGCATGTGATATGCGTGCGCTGGTGGTACATCTGTCTGCTCTGGATAACGGCCAGGGTGTGACATATACACCGGTTTCGGTATATGCGAACAGAGCGGATAATGTAAGCAAGACAAACGCTACTCTTTATGGCTCCTGCACAAAGAGTCCGGCATATACGATCTCGCAGTGCGGTCTCTATCTCGGCACCAGTGAAGGAAACATGACGAAACGAAATACCGAAGCGGTTGGTTCGGGGGCGAATAATAAGGATGGCGGTACCGGTTTTGATATCTGGTACGATTTGACCTCAGAGCTTGGTATTGTTTTAAGCCCGGGTACGACCTATTATTACAAATTTTTCTGTATATCCAATGGCCAGGAATATGTCAGCGGAGTTAATTCATTTACGACACAGCAGGACAGTTCGTCACAGGCAATACAATACTATAACAATAAAGTAATGGTGGAGCTGGCGCCGGGCAATACACTGCAATGCTATCAGTATGTCGATTCTACTGAAAAATACCGCAAGGTCGATCCTCAGTCATCCATAGTAACGATTTACTGTGACCAATACGCTGTTCTTCCGGATGGAACAAAAAGGTTTCACTGGGTTGATGCCAGTGGATATGGGATGTGGTTTTCGGAAGCTGTCTATACAGTATGCTATTATTATTCAAATACCTTATCATTAAGCGTAAATGAAATTCAGATCAATCCGGGGGAGACCTTTATCGTTGACGCCTACACCAACATTGGGGCTGACGGATATGAGCTTGTAGATATTTATGGATTGTACGATGGCTCGTATTGGGGCGACAGTCCGAACCACTTTTTTATTACCATGAATACGCCCGGCGAATATGATCTTACCTTTGAGACCTTATACAGCCATTTGCGGCAGAGCGTACACGTAACTGTAAATGCACCGGCTACTCCGACACCTACGATGACACCAATTCCGACGGCAACACCAAAGCCAACGGCGACACCAATTCCGACGGCAACGCCAAAGCCGACGGCGACACCGGTACCGATTGAGGATGAAGATGAGGATGAGGAACAGCCGGAGGTTGGAGATACTTATGTGATTGGTAAAGGTATCTATGAGGTGACTTCGGTTGCGTCCCGTAAGGTAAAGTATGTTGGCACCACCAGTGACACGGCTACCAGTGTAACGATTTACGGAACAGTTACTATTGCAGGAAAGACCTATAAGGTGACGGCGATTGATAGCAGTGCGTTTAAGAACAATACCAAAATCAAGCAGGTTACCATTGGCAGCAAGGTGGTTAAAATCGGAAGCTCGGCATTTTACGGGTGCAAGAATTTAAAGACAGTCATCATTAACAGCTCGAGCATCACCAGCATCGGGAAATATGCATTTAAGGGTATTTACGCAAAGGCTGTTTTCAAGTGCCCGTCTGCAAAGGTTGCGACATACAAAAAATTGCTGACAACCACGACCGGCTTTAAATCAACCATGAACATTAAGAAGAAATAACCGTAAATAGCTTACAGGAGGCTTTAAGGTTAATGAAGAAACTGATAAAGATTGTTTTGGTTCTATTAGTGCTGATGTTTATTATTTCAAAATGCAGTGATGATGATAGTGACGATTCATCTGACAATAACAATAACCAAAATGTTACCAATAACCAAAGCAATAGCAATAACAATATAAATGACAATTCTGATGTTGAAAGCAATGCGAATCAGTCTTTAGGGGATTCGGAGCTTGATGCAGCAATTTTGCAGATAAGACAGGAAGCGGAATCCGTTTTTGGGGATGAGTATGATTCTTATGAATATAAAGGATATGACAGCGATAAAAAAATACTGACCTATGAAGCAGTAAAATATTCATCAGTAGGTACTTATACCGCCAGAATAAAGGTACTCACCGGTTTATACAAAGGGAAATATGAATATGCCTGGAATACCATTGACAGTAGCTGCATATGAGCTGCGATGGGGTATAGCCTATACTCTGGGACT
>CAMALD010000028.1 GCA_945836355.1 uncultured Lachnospiraceae bacterium
CTCGATAATTTCCCACTCACCATTGATCATATACAAAAAATCGTATTCCTGCATAATGCGGTCGGGATGAAGAACGCCCTCAGGACTATAGTTAAAGTTGCATTGCGAAATGGTATGCCGCACATCGGTAGAAAAATATAGCATGGTATATACCTCGTTGAAAATATACATGGATACTCTGAATATTATTATAGCCTATTCCCATTATCAGCACAATAGAGATATAACAAAATTGCAATGAAGAAATAGTGCAAAAACAATATAAATGAAATGGTCGTACAATATATACATGGATTGTCTTGAATATCCATTCTCCTGTACCGGAAGATTTGATATACTTGTTTCATCAGAGATTCGCGGGATTCGGAACGAATCAATATCAATCGGGAGGATACGACATGATGCAGGAGTTAAGGGGAAAATCGGTCACATTGTATGAGGGAGACCTGAAAAGACGTGAGCTTGATAACAGGGATTATTTAATGAAATTGAAGACGCCGCATTTGCTGCGCAATTTCCAGCTTGAGGCGGGGAGGTTTTCAGGAAGAGGCATGGATGCATCGGCTATGGGCGGCTGGGAGGACCCGAGCTGCCAGCTTCGCGGGCACTTTCTGGGACACTGGCTGTCGGCGGCAGCCCTTCACTATGAGGAGACGGGTGATCTGGAGTTGAAAGCCAAGGCTGAGGTGATTGTGAATGAGCTGGAGCTTTGTCAGAAGGACAACGGTGGCGAGTGGGCATGCTCCATCCCGGAAAAATACCTTTACTGGATCGGAAAGGGCAAGCCGGTGTGGGCTCCGCAGTATACCATCCACAAGCTGTTTATGGGGCTGTTGGATGTATATCAGTATATGGACAATGAGCAGGCACTGACGGTGGCGGATCATCTCGCCGACTGGTTTTACCGCTGGAGCGGGGAATATACACGGGAGGAGTTTGACAATATTCTGGATGTTGAGACCGGCGGTATGCTGGAAATCTGGGTGCAGCTGTATGATATTACCAGGAACGAGAAGTACAAGACACTGATGGAGCGCTATTACCGCGGCAGACTCTTTGATCCGCTACTGGAGGGCAGGGATGTGCTCACCAACATGCATGCCAACACCACTATTCCTGAGATTCTGGGCTGCGCTAGGGCCTATGAGGTCACGGGCGAGGAAAAGTGGTTAAGGATTACTGAGATGTACTGGAAATGTGCGGTGACCGACCGAGGTGCTTTTGTCACCGGAGGACAGACGCAGGGAGAAATCTGGACTCCGATGATGAAGCTGAAGGCAAGGCTTGGCGACAAGAATCAGGAGCATTGTACGGTTTACAATATGATTCGCCTGGCAGAGTTTTTGTTCCGCCAGACAAAAGACCCGAAGTACATGCATTATATCGAATACAATGTCAGAAACGGGATTCTGGCGCAGACCTACTGGCGGGGCGATGCCAGGAACGGCAAGCCGGGGTACGGTCTGCTGACCTACTTCCTGCCGATGAAGGCGGGAAGCAAAAAGGACTGGGCAGGCGAGATGGACAGCTTTTTCTGCTGTCACGGCACGATGGTGCAGGCGAATGCCGCATGGAACCGGCATATGTATTATCAGGACGGCAATACCCTGTTCGTGACGCAGTATGCAAACTCGGCGGCGGATTTTATCGTGGACGGACGCAGGGTATCGCTGCAGCTGCGGCAGGACTACATGAACGGCAGCCTGCAGAATTCTTCGGAGAACAATGCGAAGCAGACCATCAACAGCACGACCAGTGCCTATGCGAATAAGCCGGATTTCAGAAAATATGAGATTACCGTGGATACCAAAGAGCCGGTACGCTTTACGGCGGCTGTGCGTATCCCAGACTGGATTATGTCTGCGGCATCGGTTTATGTCAATGGCGAGCTTGCTGTCAACACCGAGAAGTCGGATGAATTTGTAATGATTGACAGAGAGTGGAAGAAGGATGACAAGCTTGTGCTGATTTTCCCAATCGGTCTGCGTTTTGTAACGCTCCCGGATGATGACCGGATGGGAGCTTTCCGTTACGGACCGGAGGTGCTGGCGGGAATCACCGAGCAGGAGAGAGTGCTGTATCTGGAAGATGATGATCCGACGAAGGAGCTTTCTGCGGATACGGAGCGCCAGTGGGGAGATTTCAGGACGTTTTATAAGACGGAAAATCAGGACCCGGGCATCAGCTTCTGTAAGCTGAATGATGTGGGATATGAGCCGTATCAGCTGTATTTCAAGGTGAAAAAGAGAGGATAAGGCCAAAAGAGATACGGTTTGTAATAAAAAACGCAATAAGCGAAGAAATTTTCACAAGATTCACGAAGAAAAAATCACATGTAAATGGTAGACTAAATACAGCGAAAGAGGAGTCGCTCCCACTGCAGGTGTGCAGGCGGGGGCGATAAACTCGTATCGGAAGAAGGAGGTATTGAGTTGAGAAAAATAACACATGGAATTATCGGAGGCATGCTCAGCCTTGTGATGATGTTTGCCGAGCTGCAGGGCTTTGGCGGGCAGCAGACCACGGTGAAGGCTGCGGAAACAGAAAATCTGATTAAGAACCCGGATTTTGCGGCAGATGGCGATTTGTCGGTCTGGTCGGTGGCGCAGGGTGGTGCGGTAATCACTGCCGAGACTGCACAGGATCCGATTTTCGGGTCTGTCACTACCTACGGAAAGATTACCGGAAGAAACTCGAATTATGAGTGCTTTGCACAGGATGTGACCAATGTTGTGGAGAATAACGAGGTGTATGAGTATACCTTTTACGTTATGCTGGATAAGGAGGACTATGACGGGGCACCGGCAAATAAGCGCACGGTAGAGATTTCACCGTTTATCACGGTAAACGGCTCCACCACATACAGCCAGGGTGTTTCGGGTACGGTTACACAGGCTTTGGAGCCGGGTGTATGGACGAAATTCAGCGGTACCTACTGCCCATCGTGGACAGGTGAGGCGCAGCAGGTTGCCATTCGTATTCTGGAACAGGGCACCAACTACGGACAGGGCGAAGGCGTGATGGGCACCTACTATGTGACAGGGGTACAGCTTTCGGTTCCGAGTCCGGATCTTCTGATTGATGAGGATGCCATCAATTTCTGTGATGCCATGACGGAGCAGATGGGAGAGGATTTTATCGCAGGCACCTCCATCTGCAACGGCGATCTCACGGATCTGAACGAAATGGCATTGGTGACAAAGCATTTTAATGCGCTTACCCTTGGCAATGAGCTGAAGCCGGATGCCATGTTCGGATACAGCAATGCGAAGGTGCCGGGCACCGAGACGGCAGTGCTGAACGGAGAAGAAATCGTGGTACCTAAGATGGATTACAGCCGGGCGGAGAAGACTTTGAACTATGTGTATAACTGGAACCAGAAGCACCCGGATAAGCAGATCAAGGTTCGCGGACATGTGCTGGTATGGCACTCTCAGACGCCGGAATGGTGGTTCCATGAGGATTATGATGCGACGAAGCCGTATGTGGATACCGATACCATGAACAAGCGTCTGGAATGGTATATCAAGACAATGGCAGAGCATTTTACCGGTCCGGACAGCAAGTATTACGGCATGTTCTATGGCTGGGATGTTGTAAACGAGGCAGTCAGCGACGGCGGAGCAAGATATCGCAATGCAAGCGAGAACTCGAGCTGGTGGGCAGTATATCAGAGTCAGGAATTCATAATCAATGCGTTCCGCTACGCAAATAAATATATGGATCCATCGGTAGACCTGTATTACAACGATTATAACGAGTGTAGCCCGACCAAGCGTCAGGGCATCGTTCAGCTTTTGACCGATGTCAAGGAGGCTGATGGAACACGTATTGACGGCATGGGTATGCAGGGACATTACGGCACCTCCGGCAATCCGTCCGCAGCCGATTTTGAGGCTTCCGCAAGAGCATTTGCAGCTGTGGTGGATAAGGTACAGATTACCGAGTTTGATATGGGAGCCAGCGATTTTTATAACGGAAAGGAAGAAACCAAAGCTTCGGAATACTCCATGCAGGCATACCGCTACAAGGAAATTTACGATGTGGTAAAGCAGCTGAAGTCCGAAGGAATCAGTTTTGCAGGCATCACCTTCTGGGGCGTGGTGGATAAGTATTCCTGGCTGCAGTCCGCCAGCAATGTAGGCGGCGGTACGGACGGTACCAGAAAGCAGTGTCCGCTCCTGTTTGATGATGATTATCAGATAAAGCCTGCATTCTGGGCTTTTGCAGATCAGAGCCGGCTTAAGCCTGTGGCAAAAACGTTGGTGGTGATGGGTGTCGGCGCCGGTGGCAACATGAATGCATCAGGCGAGTACAGCTTTGCATCGGGCAATACAGGTGTCACCTTCAAGGCGGCATGGAATAAGAATTCGCTTATAGTCAAGGTGACGGTGGACGATACCTCCAAGGATGAGAGTGACTGTTTTATCGTGTACGCATCGGTGGACGGCAAGAATATTCTCAAAAAAGAAATCAAGCGCAGCGAGGCCATTGACCGTCTCCTCAAGGGATATGAATATTCCGTAAAGCTTGAGCTGGATGAGGCATATATGCATGATGGCGGCGAGATTTTCTTTGACATCGTGGCATGGAACGGTGACGATGCAATTGCATTCAGCGATAAGACCATGTCGCAGGAAACCAGCACCGAGTACTATATCAAGGCAGTTTTGCAGGACAATCCGGACAACAAACAGGAGGAGGTGACGGAGCCGACATCAACTCCTACACCGACGCCGGCTCAGGACCCGACAAAGGAGCCTGAGAAGCAGGAGAAAGTGACTCCGGAACCGACCGCAGCAGCGGGAGATAATACCGATAGTGCGGATACTGAAGGTGATAAGGAAGCCTCCGGCAGTGACAATGCAGACATTGCCGATGGGGAATCCCAGAGTGTGGATGCAGCACAGCAGGATACGGCGAATGAGCAGGCGCAGAAGAGCAGCAACGGATGGGCAATCGCAGCTCTGGGAATTGTGGCAATCCTTGCGGTAGCAGCAGTTGCCATTGTTATTGTGGTAAAAAAGAACAAGTCAAAATAAAGTAAAAGCAAGTAAAACAAGACACACGAGCGCGAAAAGCAGAAATCGGTGACGGTGCATGAAAAAAGAAGCTCCCGGTCAGGTCGGACAGTACGGTAAGAATACCGGGTTCGGCGAGCCGGGAGCTTTTAACGTGAAATTATGCCGTTAAGCGGCGCAATGTAACATCGGAGTTTAGGGGGGGCAAGACCTGACAATACAGATTTACATGTTGCCCTGTGCCCTGCCTGTGATAATCCAAGTGGTCGGCTCCGGCTTGAAGGTGTGATTGCTTGCCAGCTTATTGACGGAAAGCTGAATGGTTTCAACATCGTTAATGCCGAGGGAATTCAGTGTGTCCGGCAGGGTGGCGGCAACCTTGAAATCCAGTGTGTAGATAACCACAGAAATATTTGGGTTGAGACTGGTCAGGTAAGCCAGCTCCTGGTCGGTGCTGGCGGATGCCACCAGAAAAGCGGTAGAAAAGACAGGGCAGTCCTTCATACTCTCTGCGTCCACATGGTCGACAATCCTGACATTGTGTAAATCGAAGTGGGCGACATTGTCCTCTAAGGTAGCGCGGTCTGACTTGCTGTACTCAACAGCGGTAACCGAGCCTTCTGCGGCAATCAGTGCAGCCTCGATGGCAATACTCTCGCCGCCGATAACACAGATGTCATCCTGCGGAGCCACCATCAGCTTGTTTAAAATAATGGCACGGATTTCACTGTTGACATAGTGTATAGAGCCGCGCTCAAAAATCTCATTGTTCAGACCAATCTTGGCGGTGTTTCTGGCGTTCGGGTTGATAATGAGCATACCTGCGGATGCGTTGATGCCGCGGTCAATCATGTCCTTGACCTTTTTATTCAAAATCTGGCCGGACGGGTCGGAACCTTCATTGTACCATACATCGCACTCTCCCAGACCGGCATTCCACAAGCGGTAAAAGATATCGTTGATGCCTGCATTGGTGAAAATCAATGTGGTCTTATGAGCTTCCACGGTAGGGATAACGTTTTTATTCTTTTTGGTAATATCGATGATCTTCACATGCTCTAAATCAATCGGAGTATTCTTGGCGTAGTATTGCAGCCATGATAAAATAACGTCATTAGTAAATATCTGCTCTTTCATAGAATGAACCCCCTTATGTATATGCTTCTTCTATTGTACCACGAATAGGAAGAAAACTACAACCGGTTTTTTGCGGGATTCAAGGAACCCGATACTTGACTTATGCATATATTCATGATAAACTGATAACAGCTCTTTGCACTGCGTTATAAAACAGTACAAACTGAACAGACTGGGATACATTCCTGAAGTCGGGTCAAGAACATGACAGTGGATGGAACATCTGCGGGACGGTAGTTACTTATACTGGCTTCGTGGGTGTATTTTTTTACTATTTTGGAGTACTTTCCGAGCCCTCCGAAAAACTCACAAAAGGTGCGCATTGCGTATCTGAAGCGATGGTATTAATAAACATTTCATAGCTCCGGCATTGAGATTATTTAGTGATGTGAAAAGGAGAAGGATATGAGTAGTAAAAGGATGGAGAAAGAAAACAAAAAGGAATTTGAAGCAATTGCAATGCGGGTATCGTATGTCAGCATTGTGGGAAACCTGATGCTCACCCTGTTCAAGCTGCTCGCCGGCTTTCTGGCCCATTCGGGTGCCATGATCAGCGATGCCATTCATTCTGCTTCCGACGTATTCAGCACGATTGTGGTAATCATCGGGGTGCGTATTTCGGGAAAGGATTCGGATAAGGAGCATCCGTACGGTCACGAAAGGATGGAATGTGTGGCAGCCATCATGCTGGCAACGATTCTTGCCATCACCGGTGCAGGCATCGGGTATTCTGCACTGATGAACATCGTGCACGGGGATTATAAGGAGCTTGTGGTACCGGGGGCGCTTGCCCTGATTGCCGCCATTGTGTCGATTGCTGTAAAGGAGGCAATGTACTGGTATACGCGGCATAATGCATTGAAGATTGATTCCGGTGCGCTGATGGCGGATGCATGGCATCACCGCTCGGATGCCCTGTCATCCGTCGGAGCCCTGATTGGTATCGGCGGAGCCAGACTGGGATATCCGGTGCTCGATTCGGTGGCGAGTCTGGTCATCTGCGTGTTTATTGAAAAGGCAGCCTACGAAATCTTCAAGGATGCGGTAAATAAGATGGTGGACAGCGCTTGTGATGAGGAGACAGAAAAAGAGATGAAGGAGCATGTGCTGGGTCAGCCGGGGGTGGAAGGCGTCGACCTGCTGCGCACGCGTATGTTCGGAAATAAGATATATGTGGATATCGAAATCTGTGTGGACGGTGAGCTCACACTGCACAAGGCGCATGACATTGCGGAGCAGGTGCACGATTCGATAGAGGAACGTTTCCCGAAGGTAAAGCACATCATGGTGCATGTGAATCCGGCAGAGTCGGAATGCAGTATGAGTGATGGTGAGGAGCCGGAAGGAAGATAACACGGATGGGGAAGGAGAAACAGGATGAGAAAGAGGAGCGAAATACTGTGCGGCGCAGTCCTGCTGGCGATGCTGGCAGGATGTACTGCCAAAGAAAGCGCAGGAGAGCAGGGAGGGGTGCCGGAGGCTTCACCGGCAGTGACTAAGAGCATAGAGAGTGACGCGCAGAAAACAGGTGAGCCGGAGGATGCCAATGCAGAGCAATCAGGGCAGCAGGGGGAGGACGCTCAGCAGCCGGAAGTGACGCAGGCGGTACCGCAGCCTACCGAAGCGCCGGTGGAGAGGGACTATGTAGTCAACAAGTATCCGACGGTATATGCCGATGTGCCGGACCCGGATATGATTCGTGTGGGTGAGAATTATTACATGGTCAGCACGACAATGAATATGTGTCCGGGAGTGCCGGTCATGAAGTCGGTCGATCTGGTCAATTGGGAGATTGTCAATTATGTCTATGAGACGTTTGAGGATGACGATGTAACAAATCTGGAAAATGGCAGAGATATGTATGCGCACGGTTCATGGGCGGCGTCGCTGAAATACGATGAGGTATCCGGAAAATACTATGTGGCATTTAACAGCAATGATCACGGCTTTTATATTTATACCACCGCAGATATCGAGAACGGCGTGTGGGAAAAGTATTTCTGTGCGAGGGGCTTCCATGATCCGGCACTCTTTTTTGAAGCCGGAAACATGTATGTGATTTCAGCCAGCGGCGGCAATTGCAGTATTCAGCAGCTTGAGCTGGATGAAGAAAACGGCGCTGTCAGGGAAATCGGCAGCAGCAAAAGGCTGTTTCAGGCATCCGGCTGGTCACTGTGGGAGGGGGCGCACGCATATAAGGTGGACGATTATTATTACATCTTTATCATCGCCTCACCGCAGAACCGGTGGATGCGCACCCAGCTCTGTTACCGCAGCAGGAATCTGTTTGATGGGGAATGGGAGGAAAAGGTTGTCTATCAGGCGGGCTGCGGCGGAAACAACGCAGGACTGGCACAGGGAGGGATTCTTCAGACGCAGCATGGCGACTGGTACGCATTTCTGTTTCAGGATCGCGGCGCGGTGGGACGTGTGCCGTCCATCCTGGCAGTTGACTGGCAGGACGGGTGGCCGATGATGGGCACCTACGATGTGGAGGGTAAATTCCACGCTTCTGCGGATTACATTTCAAAGATATATCTCAAGGCGGGTGAAAAGGGAAGCCTCATCACAGATAATGACGAGTTCGAATATTCGGAGGTGGATGCGCTGAAGAAGGTATGGCAGTGGAATCACAATCCGCAGAACGATTACTGGAGTGTGACGGCGCATGAGGGGTATCTTCGCCTCACCGCCGATAGAGCAGCCGATAATATCTGGTATGCCCACAACTCGCTCACACAGCGCACCTACGGCCCGACCTGCCAGTCGGAGGTGAAGCTGCTGACCGATGGAATGAAGCCGGGTGAGTATGCCGGAATCTGTGCGGTGGCAGATGCCTGCGGTATGGTGGGAGTGCTCTGTGATGACAACGGGGATCGCTATATTTATCAGGCAGAGGCAGAATTTCGCGCAGGCTTTGAGCAGCCGAACGAGGTATTGCCGGAGAAGCTGGCACAGGGGCAGGAGGTCCGGCTGAAAATTGCTTATGATTTTAAGGCCGACACGGCAGAGTTCTTCTACAGCCTTGATGGAGAAAACTGGAACACTATCGGCACCAAAAAGAAGCTCGGTTTTTCCACAAGCACGACCTTTATGGGCACCAGAACCTGGCTGTACAATTATGCAACCGGGGAAGCAGGCGGATATGTGGACTTTGATTATTACCACATATACAATTAATCGGACATGGCAAAGGAAACTGTTACTCAAGGGCAGAGCCGAATTTTTCGGTTTCTGCCCTTGTTTTAACACTTTGTCCGACGAAGCTTATATCCACATCCAATCGGTAAGCCATTTGCTATATGTTATAGACCATAATCGTTTCTGCAGTTTTCCGTCAACAGTGCGATAGTACCATTTAGTTTCTTCGGCATAAGTGGTAATACCGGTGTTTTTTATTCCTCCGTTGTTTCTAAAATCTGAAATGAAGAAAAAGGTTCTTCGTCTGCGTTGTTAATAGTGCCAATGAATATATCATTTTCATAGACGGAATATGTACCATCCGGATTCATCCGTAAAAAAGTATTATCTATGTCTATATCAAAAACTAATCCTGACGTATACTCCGCCGGAGGACCGCCATCGGGCTGAAGCACGATGAAATATGAGCTTACAAATAAAAAGGACATAAGCGTAATCAGCAAAATAGTATTGTGTTTTCGGCGATGGTTTAGTGGCTTGTATCTCAACACAAGGTCGAAGCGCTGTTTTAGCGGATGTTCTC
>CAMALD010000029.1 GCA_945836355.1 uncultured Lachnospiraceae bacterium
ATACAAATTCGTGACGAGTTTATCAAGCTCGGACAGGCTTTAAAGCTTGCAGGCCTTGTTGAATCCGGAGTGGAGGCAAAGGAAGTCATCACCTCCGGCAAGGTTAAGGTAAACGGAGAAGTGGAGCTGCAAAGAGGCAAGAAGATTGTTGACGGAAGCATTGTAGAATATGACGGTCATCAATTGAAGGTAAATGCAAAGAAAATAACTGACGGTATTTAAGTATGAAGATAAAATCTCTGGAATTGAGCTGTTTTAGAAATTATAACAGCCTTCGGATGGAATTTTCCGACGGGGTGAACATTCTTTACGGAGATAATGCGCAGGGAAAAACAAATATTCTGGAAGCAATCTGCGTAGGGGCTACTACGAAATCCCAAAAGGGAAGTAAAGAAAAAGAAATGATACAGCTTGGGCAGGAAGAGTCCCACATAAGGATGTATGTGAATAAAAACGATATCGACCATAAAATCGACATGCATTTGAGGAAAGGAAAAGCAAAAATCGCTGCAATGGACGGAGTTTCCATCCGCAAATCAACCGAGCTTTACGGAATGGTACATGTCATCTCTTTTTCGCCGGAGGATTTAAGCGTGATTAAGGACGGACCGGCCCAGCGCAGAAGAATGATTGATATGGAACTCTGCCAGTTAGATAAAATTTACATGCATGAGCTTTCAAAATACAATAAGCTGATTGACCAGAGAAACAGTCTGCTGAAACAGATATCGGGGAACAATAGCCTTATGGATACCCTGTTTGTGTGGGATGAACAGCTTGTTGCATGCGGGTCTGTGATTATCAATTCCAGAAAAAAGTTTATAGATAATCTGAATGAGCTGGTAAAGCCGGTGCATGAGAGATTGTCAGGAGGAAAAGAATCTCTGTCCCTTTATTATGAGCCGAATACTTCTCCGGAAGCTTTTATGAGAGAATTAAAAAGCGACAGGGAGAAGGAGCTGATATTAAAGACAACCCTGCACGGCCCGCATAGGGATGACCTGGGATTTTATCTTGAGGAAAATGATGTGAGAAAATTTGGCTCTCAGGGGCAGCAGAGAACCTGCGCATTGTCTCTAAAGCTTGCGGAGATTGATATGGTTAAGGAGATAATTAAGGATGAACCTGTGCTGCTGCTGGATGATGTATTGTCTGAGTTGGACAGAAATCGCCAGAATCAGCTTTTGGACAGTATCAATGGCATACAGACCATCATTACATGTACCGGACTAGAAGAATTTGTAAAGGAACGGCTTCATTCCGACAAAATATATCATGTGGTTGATGGTACAGTACAAGCAGAAGAAAATTAGCGCAATGGATGGAAACATTTATTACAAGCAGATAGATGCCTGAAGATGGCAGAATTGGAGGAAACAATGAGTAACGAATACGGTGCTGATCAAATTCAAATTTTGGAAGGACTGGAAGCGGTTCGCAAAAGGCCGGGTATGTATATCGGCAGCACTTCCAGCAGAGGACTTCACCACCTGGTTTATGAAATTGTAGATAATGCTGTTGATGAGGCGTTGGCAGGATATTGTACGGAGATAGATGTATCCATCAATCCGGATAACTCCATTACCGTTATTGATAACGGCCGCGGAATCCCGGTAGAGATAAACAAGAAAAAGGGTATCTCTACGGTTGAGGTAGTATTTACCATTCTTCACGCGGGCGGAAAATTCGGCGGCGGCGGATATAAGGTATCCGGCGGACTGCACGGCGTAGGTGCATCGGTTGTAAATGCACTTTCCAACTGGCTGGAGGTCGTAGTCGATATTAACGGAAAACAGTACAAGCAGCGCTATGAGAGAGGTAAGGTTGTCACTCCTCTTGAAGAGATTGGCACTACCGACCGAAACGGAAGTACCGTTACCTTCCTTCCGGATGATACGATTTTTGAGGAGACGGTATTTGATTATGATATTTTGAAGGAACGTCTTCGCGAGACGGCATTTTTGACCAAGGGTCTGAAAATCAATCTCCACGACAAGAGGGAAGGTCAGGAAAAGACAAAGGTATTTCACTATGAGGGCGGTATCAAGGAATATGTGCAGTATCTGAATAAGAGCCGCACTGCCCTTTATCCTGAAATTATTTACTGCGAAGGGCAGAAGGATGATGTATATGTTGAGGTTGCAATGCAGCACAACGATTCCTATACGGAAAGCTGCTACAGCTTTGTAAACAACATTATTACACCGGAGGGTGGTACACATTATACCGGCTTTAAAAATGCGCTCACAAAGACCTTTAATGCTTATGCCAGACAGATGAAGTATTTAAAGGATAATGAACAGCCGCTATCCGGAGAGGATATCCGTGAAGGAATCTCTGCAATCATCAGCATTAAGCTTCCGGAGCCTCAGTTTGAGGGTCAGACAAAGCAGAAACTCGGAAACAGTGAGGCGAGAGGTGCAGTGGAAAATATTGTGTCCGAGCAGCTCACCTATTTTTTGGAGCAGAATCCGTCTGTCGGAAAAATCATCTGCGAAAAGGCAGTTCTGGCACAGAGGGCAAGGGAAGCAGCACGCAAGGCGAGAGACCTTACCAGAAGAAAGACAGCGCTGGACAGCACTGCTCTTCCGGGAAAGCTTGCCGACTGTTCGGATAAGGATCCGAAGAATTGTGAGATTTTTATCGTAGAGGGAGACTCTGCGGGAGGCTCCGCAAAGACCGCCCGTTCCAGAGCAACACAGGCGATTCTTCCGCTCAGAGGTAAGATTTTGAATGTGGAGAAATCCCGTCTGGATAAGATACTGGGCAATGCGGAAATCCGTGCAATGATTACCGCATTCGGTACGGGTATTCATGACGATTTTGATATTTCAAAGCTCCGCTACCACAAGATTATCATTATGACTGATGCCGATGTGGACGGTGCGCATATTGCCACCTTAATGCTTACCTTCCTGTATCGTTTCATGCCGGAGCTGATTCGTCAGGGCTATGTGTATCTGGCACAGCCGCCTCTTTACAAGATTGAGAAAAACAAGCAGGTCTGGTACGCGTATAATGATGACCAGCTGAATGATATTCTGGTCGAAATCGGACGTGACAATAACAATAAGATTCAGCGCTACAAGGGTCTCGGTGAGATGGATGCCGACCAGCTCTGGGAAACTACCATGGACCCGGAAAAGAGAGTGCTGCACCGCGTTATGATTGATGAGGAAAAATCGTCCGAAATCGATGTTACCTTTACTACCCTGATGGGCGATAATGTTGAGCCAAGAAGAGAGTTTATCGAGGCAAATGCAAAATTTGTTAAGAATCTTGATATCTATTGATTGGGATTTGGCGAGAATGGAATTAGGAAATAGAGACTTGCAAAATTAAGCAGAAGTGAGGAAAGTATGGACGATACAATATTTGATAAAATCAATGATGTTGATCTTAAGAAGACGATGGAAAAATCGTATATCGAGTACGCAATGTCTGTTATTGCCGCAAGAGCTTTGCCTGATGTAAGAGATGGCATGAAACCGGTACAGCGCCGTATTTTGTATGCTATGATTGAGCTGAACAACGGTCCGGATAAGCCGCATCGTAAATGCGCCCGTATCGTCGGTGATACGATGGGTAAATATCACCCGCACGGAGACAGCTCGATTTACGGAGCTCTTGTCAATCTGGCGCAGGAATGGTCTACCAGATACCCTCTTGTGGACGGGCACGGAAACTTCGGCTCCGTGGACGGCGACGGGGCGGCCGCAATGCGATACACGGAGGCGCGTCTGAGCAAGATTTCCATGGAAATGCTTGCGGATATCAACAAGAATACGGTTGACTTTTCACCGAACTTTGATGAGACAGAAAGAGAGCCGGATGTGCTGCCGGCAAGAATACCAAATCTTCTTGTAAACGGTACCTCCGGTATTGCCGTCGGAATGGCAACCAACATTCCTCCTCACAATTTAAAAGAAATCATCAATGCAGTTACAAGGATTATTGACAATAAAATCGAAGAGAAGGATACGGCAATCGAGGAAATCCTCGAAATCGTAAAGGGTCCGGATTTTCCTACAGGTGCGATGATTCTGGGCACCAGAGGTATCGAGGATGCATACCGCACCGGGCGGGGCAAGATTCGCGTGCGCGCGGTGACGGACATCGAGCCGATGGCAAACGGCAAGAACCGGATTGTCGTGACGGAGCTGCCGTATATGGTCAATAAGGCAAAGCTCATAGAGAAGATTGCAGAGCTTGTCCGTGATAAAAAGATTGATGGCATCACGGAGCTTCGCGATGAATCCAACCGTGAGGGTATGCGTATTGTCATTGAGCTGCGCCGTGATGTGAATCCGACAATCATCCTGAACCAGCTGTACAAGCATACCCAGCTGCAGGATACCTTCGGTGTGATTATGCTGGCACTGGTCAACAACGAGCCAAAGGTGCTCAACCTCATGGAAATGCTGACCTACTACTTAAAGCATCAGGAGGAGGTCGTTACCAGAAGAACGCAGTATGATCTGAACAAGGCAGAGGAGCGTGCACATATTTTGCAGGGTCTGCTGATTGCTCTGGATCATATCGATGAGGTTATCAGCATAATCCGTTCGTCAAAGAGTACTCCAATCGCAAAAGAGCGTTTGATGGAGCGCTTCGGGCTGGACGATGCCCAGGCCCAGGCAATCGTGGACATGCGTCTGCGCGCGCTGACAGGTTTGGAGAGAGAGCGTCTGGAGGGGGAATATGCCGATCTCATGAAGCAGATTGCCCGTTTCAAAGAGATTCTTGGCGACGAGAAGGTGCTGCTCGGTGTTGTCCGTGATGAAATGATTGTCATCCGTGATAAATACGGCGACCAGAGAAGAACCTCCATCGGCTACGATGAGTTTGATATCGAGATGGAAGATCTGATTCCGGATGACAATGTCGTTATCGCAATGACAAGACTAGGATACATCAAGAGAATGTCGATTGACAATTTCAAGAGTCAGCACCGCGGAGGAAAAGGCATCAAGGGAATGCAGACGCTCGATGAGGACTTTATCGAAGATATGTTTATGACGACAAATCACCATTATATCATGTTCTTTACGAACAAAGGGCGGGTATATCGTCTGAAAGCATACGAGATACCGGAGGCATCCCGCACCGCGAGGGGAATGGCCATCATCAATCTGCTGCAGCTGCAGCCGCAGGAAAAGATTACGGCAGTCATTGCGCTCAAGGAGTATAAGGACAACCGCTTCCTGTTTATGGCAACAAAGAACGGTATGGTGAAAAAGACCAGAATCCGTGAGTATGAGAATATCCGTAAAAACGGTCTTCAGGCAATCAGCCTCAAGGAAAACGATGAGCTGATTGAGGTAAAGATTACCAACAGCCAGAAGGAAGTGCTTCTCGTCACAAAGGACGGCATCTGCATCCGATTCCACGAAAAGGATGTCCGCAACACCGGGCGTACCTCGATGGGTGTCATCGGAATGAATCTGTCACCGGATGATGAGGTGGTTTCCATGCAACTGAATACACAGGGGGATTACCTGTTGATTGCATCGGAGAACGGATACGGTAAGCTTACCGATATGCAGGAATTTACCTGTCAGCACCGCGGCGGCAAGGGTGTGAAATGCTATAAGATTCTGGAAAAGACCGGAAATGTGGTCGGTGCAAAGGCAGTCAATGAGGACAATGATGTGATGATTATTACCAACGAGGGCGTGATTATCCGCATGGCTGTCAGCGGCATCAGCAAGCTTGGAAGAATTACCTCCGGAGTAAAGCTGATTAACATGGATATGGACAAGGATATCTATGTGGCAAGTCTGGCAAAGGTAAGGGAAGGTAGCAACAATATTACCGAGGAGGCAATGCTCAAGCAGATGGAGCAGGAAATGCAGGAGGAAAACATACCTGTGGAAATCGCCTCGGAGGCAGAGGAAGAAACCGATGATGAGACAGTAGATTCTTCAGAGGATATTGCGAATAAAGAGGCTTTTGAAGAGGCATCAAAGGAGGAAGACCTTTCGGATTTGGAGGAGCTGGTAGAGCGCGCATTAAAGGACAGAGACGATACCGGTGAAACCGAATAAGCTTTGAAAGTACAGACAAAACCATAACAAACGTAAAAAATGGAATAAGTAGAAAAAAGGCTGCCGGGCGATATAGCAGGCAGCCTTTTTGAAAGTAAAGCGCCGAAAAAGGCAGAAGGTGAGGAAGCATGAGAACAATACACACCGACGTAATTACAAAAAATATCAGAGAAATGTGCATCGAGGCAAACCTGTATCTCGCAGACGATGTAAAGAACCGGATTTTGAGCGGAAAGGAAAAAGAGGAATCGGCATTAGGAAAACAGATTCTGGGACAGCTGGAACAGAATATGGAAATCGCAGCGCAGGATGAGATTCCGATTTGTCAGGATACCGGAATGGCGATTGTGTTTATGAATATCGGGCAGGATGTGCATATCGAGGGAGGTCCGTTAGAGGATGCCATCAACGAGGGAATCCGTCAGGGGTACAGGGACGGATATTTGAGAAAATCGGTGGTGGCAGACCCGTTACTCAGGGAAAATACCAAAGATAATACCCCGGGAATCATCCACTACGCAATTGTGCCGGGGGAAAGCATTGAAATCACGATTGCACCGAAGGGCTTTGGAAGCGAAAACATGAGCCGTGTCATCATGTTAAAGCCTGCGGACGGGGAAGAGGGCGTCAAAAATGCCGTGCTGGAAACGGTAAGGCTCGCAGGCCCGAATGCCTGCCCGCCGATGGTGATTGGCGTCGGCATCGGCGGCGATTTTGAAAAGTGCGCAATCCTTGCAAAAAAAGCGCTGACAAGAAATCTGGACACGCCGTCACCGCTGCCGCATATCCGAAAATTAGAGGAAGAATTGCTGGATGAAATCAATAAAACCGGTATCGGTCCGGGAGGGCTCGGAGGCAGAATCACGGCCCTTGGCTTAAATATCGAGACCTACCCGACACACATCGCCGGGCTTCCGGTGGCGGTCAATATCTGCTGTCACGTCAACAGGCATGTGAAGAGAATACTGTAAGTAAGAAAAGGAGTGATTGCACCGATGGATAAGCATATTAGTGTACCATTTACAAATGAGGTGGTGAAGGAGCTTCACGCAGGGGATTATGTCTATCTGACAGGAACCATCTACACCGCAAGAGATGCGGCACATAAAAGAATGTATGAGGCAATCGGGCGGGGCGAGACTCTTCCGATTGATGTAAACAATAATGTCATTTATTATCTCGGTCCGACGCCGGCAAGAGAGGGACAGGTGATTGGCTCTGCAGGTCCGACCACCAGCAGCCGCATGGATAAGTACACGCCGACCCTGCTGGATATGGGCCTGAAGGGAATGATAGGCAAGGGAAAACGCACTCCGCAGGTCATTGAAGCCATGAAAAAGAATACCGCTGTATATTTTGCGGCAGTGGGAGGTGCCGGAGCACTTTTGTCCAAATGCATCAAAAGTGCGGAGGTGATTGCATACGATGACCTTGGCACGGAGGCAATCCGCAGGCTGACTGTAGAAGACCTTCCGGTCATCGTGGTCATCGACTGTGAGGGAAACAATCTTTATGAAACTGCCACAAAGGAGTATGAGAGATAAGCAGGAAAACAGGTACATATGGTGGGAGAAGGCTGTATGAATGAGCAGGAGCTATATTCGGCAGAAAATGAATTGGGGCTTTATGTACATGCGGTAAGGGAAGCGAAGGGCTATAAGATGGAGGATGTCTGTGACGGAATTTGTTCCGTTCCCACGATGTCGCGCATTGAGGCAGGAGAGAGAGTGGTGGATTTTCTTCTCATTGAAGCCTTGCTGGACCGCATGAAAATAGCAAAAACAGAATATGAATTTGTGCTGGATGAGGATGATTATTCCGCATATAAGCAGAGAAACGATATAAAAATGCTGATACAGGGAAAGCAGTTCAAGGAGGCAGAGGACTGTCTTGCGGGGTATGAAAAAAAGTATGGCGGCTTTGAGCTGCATCAGCAGTTTTTGTATTATCAGCGGGCAATGCTGCAAAAGAGGAAAATGCCGCAGGATAAAAGTACGATAGTGGAATTGTTTCATAAAGCAATCTCCGTGACGGTGCCGGATTATGAGCAGAAAATGGAAAAAAGAGAGATATTGAGCAGCACCGAATTGGTCTGTGTGGCGGAAATGATACATTGTGTGGATGATGTATCGGTAAGAGAAAAGGCTTACGAAAAGTTGTACGATTATAACCAATGGTGCTATCAGGCCGAGGGATTTTTCCCTGTATCGTACCGGCTTGCCATGCAGTATTACGCGGAATGTCTGTATGAAAAGGAACAATATGAAAAATGCATCCGGATTTGTGATGAAGTGCTGGAAGAGCTGTACAAAACTTCAAAATTGGAAAACCGGTGCGATGTTTTTGTGCTGAGGGCAAAGGCGCGCGAAAAGCTGGGATTTCAAAACGAAGAAGACAGGACAAATTGTATCCGGGATTATCTGACGGCGTATTATGTGATTGGATTTTTTGACGGGGAAGAGCAGGCAGAGGAATTAAAACAGTACATAGGGGAGAGGTATGGATGGCAGTATATCGTATAGGTGAAATTCTCCGCATGAAGAGGGAGGCACTCGGAATCAGCCGGGAAAAGCTGTGTGAGATGAGCGGTGAAATCTGCTCTCCGCAGACCTTGTACCGCATCGAGTGCGGCAAGGTGAAAGTAAAGCGGGAAACCTATCAGCAGCTAATGAGCTGCATGGGGCAGCTTCCGGAGCGAAGCTACGCCTCCATTATCGTGCCCAAAAACCAGTATTTGAGTATCAAGTCGGACATCTATGACCATCTGGTTTTCGGGGAATTTGAAAAAGCAGAGGAAAAGCTGCTCCTGCTCGAACAGATGATGGACCGGAGCTATCCCCGCAACCGTCAGTATCTGATGAAGTATAAGGCGACCCTGGCATACAAATTAAACAAAATCGATGCGGAAGAATACCAGAGAATTTTGGTGGAGGCGCTTCGCTGTACCATACCGCAGTGGGATGAAATCGATATGGCAGAGTGGCCGTATAACGAACAGGAAATGGAAATTATTTTTGATATATTGCATACATATCATGCATTAAATTTGGATGAAAAGTATTTGGATGCATGCTTAAAATTGAAAATGAATATTGAACGGCATTATATGGATGATGATTACTATGTGACGTGGAAAAATACAGTTCATGCCATTATATCGTGGATTATCTCAAATAGACATCAGTATGAGCAGTCAATTGAATACTGTGAAAACGGTATTGAGCAGTTAAAGAAATATAGAATTGTCGGGAATGTGAATCGATTAGTGTATGACATTTTCTGGTGTACCAGACAAAAATATATTGAAAGCAATTTGCCTGAAAAGGAGCAAGCACCCTGTAATAGGCAACTTGCTCAGGCATATTACTTAAGTGTGGCTCAAAACCTACAGAGTCAATCGGAATTTATTCGCAAAAAGGTAAAACAGTTTGACATTAAAGAATTGTTCTTTTTATGATTGATTTTGTCTTTGGTGCAAGATAGTTGTTAGGAGTATCACTATCATTTTCTCCATCCGCAAACATCAGCCAAGTTTTTTCCGTGTTAATTGACATAGTCATCGTTTTGCTTGCACCGGAGGCAAGTAATGTAATTCCGAGAGTAACAATAAAAAGCTTTAAAAATTTCATGGTATCATGTATCCTTTCTTTATAAAATTGT
>CAMALD010000030.1 GCA_945836355.1 uncultured Lachnospiraceae bacterium
GATTCGAACTCCCGACCTTCTGATCCGTAGTCAGACGCTCTATCCAGCTGAGCTAAGCACACATGAACGGTTTGAAACTGCTGTTCCTTACCGAACGCTCATTATTTTAACATACAAAATATGAAATGTCAACAAGTTTTTTATCTTTTTTACAGAACCTCCCCGAAAGCGGATCAGGAAAGCTTTCGGGACCAATTGGTGGCATCATATACCTTGGTTGCAAAGTCCTCGTAAAAATCAGGCTCATGACAAATCAAAAGAATGCTTCCCTTGTACTCCTTGAGAGCGCGCTTCAGTTCGTCCTTTGCGTCGACATCCAGATGATTGGTCGGCTCGTCAAGAAGCAAAAAGTTTGTCTCGCGGTTCATCAATTTGCAGAGACGCACCTTGGCCTGCTCACCACCGCTTAATACGCGCACCTGGCTCTCGATATGCTTCGTGGTAAGCCCGCATTTGGCAAGAGCGGAGCGTACTTCGTACTGTGTCCAGGATGGAAAATCACACCAAAGCTCTTCGATGCAGGTGTTGTTCTTTGCACCCGACATTTCCTGTTCAAAATATCCCTGATAGAGATAATCGCCCAGCGTAACTCTGCCCTCGAGCGACGGGATAAGACCGATGATGCTCTTTAACAGAGTGGTCTTACCGATACCGTTTGCGCCCTTTAAGACAATCTTTTCGCCGCGTTCCATGGAAAATGTGATTGGCTTGGACAGCGGCTCGTCATAGCCGATGACTAAATGCTCCGTGGTAAAAACAAAACGCCCGGAGGCTCTGGCCTCCTTGAAACAAAACTCCGGCTTTGGCTTTTCCTTTGCCAGCTCAATGACCTCCATCTTGTCCAGCTTTTTCTGGCGGGACATTGCCATGTTGCGGGTGGAAACACGCGCCTTGTTGCGGGCGACGAAATCCTGCAGCTCGCTGATTTCCTGCTGCTGGCGCTTGTAGGCGGCTTCCAACTGGCTTTTTTTCACCTCATAGAGCTCAAGGAATTTATCGTAATTGCCGACATAGCGGTTTAACTCGCCGTTTTCGGTGTGATAAATAATATTGACAATACTGTTTAGGAACGGAATATCGTGTGAGATTACGATAAATGCATTTTCATATTCACATAAATACCGCTTCAGCCATTCGATGTGATTGACGTCCAGATAGTTGGTAGGCTCGTCGAGAAGCAGAATGTCCGGCTTTTCCAGCAAAAGCTTTCCTAAAAGAACCTTCGTGCGCTGACCGCCGGAGAGCTCGCTGACATCGCGGCCGATGCCGATATCGGTAAGACCGAGAGAGCGGGATACCTCATCGATTTTTGTGTCGATATTGTAAAAGTCATGGGTGTCTAACTGCTCCTGAATCATCGCAAATTCTTCCATCATTGCGGTAAGGGTATCGTCATCTGCTTCCCCCATCAGTCCGCACAGCTCATTCATGCGCTCCTCGCTCGCGTAGAGAAATTGGAATGCGGAAGCGAGTACATCGCGGATAGTCATGCCTTTCTCCAAAACAGAGTGCTGGTCGAGATAGCCTACACGGACATTTTTTGCCCATTCGATACTTCCCTCGTCAGGCATCAGCTTTCCGGTAATAATATTAAAAAAAGTGGATTTTCCTTCGCCGTTTGCACCGACCAGACCGATGTGCTCGCCCTTTTGCAGACGGAAGGAAACATTATGAAAAATGGCGCGGTCGCCAAAACCGTGGCTCAACTGATCAACGCTGAGAATACTCATAATCAACCTCCGAATTTGAATTAAAACACTGCTATTATATGGGAAAGTGTAGAAAAACACAAGAGAATTTTGTTTTCTGCTTCTATTCCGAATTTTACCAAATGCTTTGGCGCGTCTTTCGGCGGGTTCAATGAATAAATTTTGCTTTGTCAGGGATAATAAGCAGGTATCATGGTTTATATGATAAGATAATCAATGTGCGCTAAAGCGCAGAAACGGAGGAAACGTTATGTCTACAGACAACACAACAAGAAACAATTCCCAGAATAACACTCAGAACAGTTCCAGAAACAGTTCCCAGAACAATACCCAGAACAGTTCTCAGAACAACACCCGGAACAGTTCTCAGAACAACACCCAGAACAGCTCGAAGAACAGTTCCCAGAACGGCTCTCGCAACAGCAGCACGAACCGTTCGGCTAACAAGACTTCAAACAGCAATCAGAACGACTAATTAATCTGATGCCGCGGCGGGTGGGCTTTGCAGGCTCACCTTTTGCTGCGGCGGTACATATAATGGTACGGGGAAAATGTCAGCGATGATATAAAAATGCACAGAAAGGACATGGTTATGATGATGGAGCGTGAATGGAGAATGTCCGAGGTGCTTGGATTCCTTGGCCGCAGGGACTGCTTGTTTGTGGATTTGCGGTCGCCGGAGGAATACCGGGCCGGACATTTACGTGGAAGCTGGAACATTCCGTTTGAAAACCTGGAGAGTGAAAAGGGAAAATTGCAGGGCTGGCGCAAGGTTTTTTTGTATTGCGACAGAGGCAATAACAGTCTGATTGCATACAGGAGCCTGAGAAAAGAAGGGTATCCGGTGGTAAATCTCTGGGGGGGCGTGAATGCGTTTCGATATGAATTGAACGAAAAACTGAAAAATTCCGTTGACTACATTTGGGAAAAGAATTAGAATTGATACAAAAAGTGCATTCGGTTTTTCTGAATGGAACGGAGGAGCTGTGTCAGTTTACGAATATATCTCGCCCTGTCATTTTGGACTGGAGGCGGTGTTAAAACGAGAGATTACAGATTTAGGCTGTGAAATAGTACAGGTAGAGGACGGAAAGGTAATATACCGCGGTGATGAGACTGTGATTGCACGTGCAAATACCTTTTTGCGTACCACGGAGCGTGTATTGCTCAAGGTTGCGAAGTTTCGTGCCCAAACTTTTGAAGAACTGTTTGAAAAGACCAAAGCGGTGCCGTGGGAGGAGTTTATTCCGCGGGACGGAAAGTTCTGGGTTGCGAAGGCTACCTCGATTAAGAGCAAACTATTCAGTCCGTCGGATATTCAGTCCATTATGAAGAAAGCAATTGTGGAGAGACTGAAGCAAAAGTACCATCAGGACTGGTTTGCGGAGACGGGAGCGAGCTATCCGCTACGGGTTACTTTTTTAAAGGATGAGGTGACCATCGGGCTGGATACCTCGGGAGAGTCCCTGCATAAGCGCGGTTACCGCAGACTGACCAGTAAGGCTCCGATTACAGAGACACTTGCGGCTGCGCTGATTATGCTGACACCGTGGAAGAAAGAACGCGTACTGATTGACCCGTTCTGCGGCAGCGGCACGATTCCGATTGAGGCCGCCATGCTGGGGCTGCGGATGGCTCCGGGCAGAAATCGCAGTTTTTTGGCTGAGGAGTGGGCAAATCTGGGACGTGCGCAGGATTATACAAATGCCCGTACAGAAGCGGACGATATGCTGATACGGGATATAACCATGAACATTCAGGGGTACGATATTGACAGGGATGTTGTTAATGCGGCAAGACAGAATGCCATACTTGCGGGTGTGGATAAACAGATTCATTTTCAGGCAAGACCGGTAGCGGAATTATCAAGCCCGAAAAAATACGGATTTATTATCACCAATCCACCGTATGGAGAGCGCCTGGAAGAAAAAAAGGCTCTTCCGGCGCTATATAAGGAAATGGGAGAGGTATTTGCCAAAATGGACACCTGGTCCTGGTATATTATCAGCGGTTACGAGGATGCGCAGCGTTACCTCGGACGGACAGCGGATAAGAACAGAAAGATATATAACGGTATGTTAAAGACTTATTTTTATCAGTTTCCGGGTCCGAAGCCGCCGAGAGCGCCGGAGGAGCCAAAGTGTGAAAAAAATGCGGAATAGGGCATTGCCTTATTCCGCTACATTTTTGTCCAGATAAGCTAAAATGTCGTCCATGATTTCGTGACGGTTTAGTTCGTTTAACAGCTCGTGTCTGCAATTTTCATAGAGAACACAATCAACATGCTCAAATCCTAGTTTTTTATAGGCTTCAAACAGCTTCATCACCTCGTCACCGTAACAGCTTACCGGGTCGGTATCGCCGCTGAGCAGAAGGATGGGAAGCTTTTGCGGTGTATTTTTGAGATTCGCGGGTTTGTTTACGACAACAGCAAGCTTTACCAAATCGTGATAAAGGCCTGCCGTGCATACAAATCCGCAGTACGGATCATTCATGTACTGACCGACTGCCGCGTGGCTTCTGGTGAGCCAGTCATTGTTGGTGCGCTCGGACAGTGCGCGGTATTGCTTGCGCTCAAACAGAGAGCGCTGTAAAAATGGAGAGACGTGATGCCTGCCCTTGAAGAAGGACACCATCGAAGATAAGACAAGGCCGCCGAGGGAGGTCGTGAGCGCAGGGGCAGTAGTGCCGCAGAAAATCGCCGCGTCGACAAGATCACTGTACTCGGTCACGCCGCGGGCAATCAGGGAACCCATGCTGTGCCCGAATAAGAATAATTTTCGGCTGCGGTTATTGTCCGAAACATAGCTGACAACATCGATGGCATCGAAAATCAGCTTTTCCCATCCCCGGGAATCGGCAATATATCCGAGCTCCTCCAGCTTTTTATCGGTGCCGTGACCGCGGTGGTCATAAAGATATACATCGTAACCGTTGCTGTTCAGAAAAAGTGTAAATTCGCGGTATCTTTTGTGATGCTCTGCCAGACCGTGCAAAATGACCACGGTGGCTTTTACTTCCGCACAATCGGTGAAGTAAGGATGGACGGTGGTGGAACAGCCGTCTTCATGCACTAGAACAAGCCTATCTTTTATCATATAGAATAACTCCATTCCGAATCGTTTTGCTGTATCAGTAAATATACATGCATTCTTGAATTTCTGATGCCAGTATAGCATTTTTGCGAAAAAAAAGCAATTGAAGAAAATAATGCATTGAAAAAAAAGCAAAGAACGAGTATACTGTTATTAGAGACTTTATGCACACTTTTGAGACGTTGCGGCAGAACGGCTTTTGGGGGTATTTTTTTGAAGAATGACAAACTTCTAAAACAGATCACGATATCCAGTATATTGCTGCTGTGCTTTGTTATGATGTTTTCTGCATACATATATGGGGCGGAACCGGGGCTGGCCGGTGCAGAGCCGGTGCACTCTGATAGTGGGGATACGGTGGCGGATGAACAGCAGAGGAATACGTCCGCACCGGACGAAGCTATACTGCCGGAGCTGACTTTAACACCGGTATCGACGGATATGATTTCGCCTGTGCCGGAGCTGCCTTCGCTCACGCCGGAGCCGACTGTACTGCCGGTGGTGAATCTTTCCGATGCTTGGCAGGACGTTGAGGGTGCAGGACACTCCGAGGTATATTACCACCTGACTTCAAGGACGATTATTCTTGAAAAGAAGCCGGGTTATGAGAATGCGAAGCTCGAACTTACCGAGTTGCCGGTCACAAGGCAGATTCGCGTTGAGATATCAAGCATTATGGGCGAGGCACTTGCAGACGAGCATATCAAGCGTGTGTCGGAGGATATCTATTACCATGGCACACCGCCGACGCCGACGCCAACGATGACGCCGACACCTACGCCGAGAGTTTCCGTCACACCTACGCCGCGGTTAACGGAGCTTTCACCGACGCCGACCTACGCGCCGGAGAATCCGTATTATCCTTGGCGCTATGACGTGGTGCATGCGATTACGAGCAAGGTACAGGAAAATGAGGACGGCAGTATTACCCAGACACTGCTGTTGACGCTGGACAAGACCTATGTGTACCGGGTCTATGAGGACGAATGGAATTTTTATATTTCGCTGGTGCGCCCGAAGGATGTCTATGACCGCATTGTTGTAATCGATGCGGGACATGGGGGCATCGATCCGGGAACCAGCTCGAATGACAATAAATATACCGAAAAGGCAATGAATTTGAGCATGGTAATGTATCTGAAGGAGCTGCTCGACCAGAGGGAGGACATCAAGGTGTACTATACACGTGAGACGGATGTGAAACCATCTCTGCAGGAGAGAGTGAATCTGGCAAATGATGTGGAAGCAGATTTCTTTTTGAGCATTCACTGCAATGCCAATAATGCAAAGAGTTTAAACGGTACCGAGGTGCTGTACAATTCCATGCAGAATAAATGGACAGGCATGAACTCAAAGCAGTTTGCGCTGCTTTGTCTGGAAGAACTGAATGAGCATGTCGGGCTGAAAAATAACGGAATTGTGGCGCGGGATCATAACGTCACCATTGTCAAAGAGGCGAGAATGCCGGTGGCTCTGGTGGAGACGGCGTATATGAGCAATCCTTCCGATATGGAGGTGCTGGCAAAGGAGGAGACCAGAAGAGCGGTTGCGCAGGGACTGTATGACGCTATTCTGCGGGCTTATGAAATGATGGAGGAGCAGCAGGAAGAGGAGGAAAATCCATAATGAAGAAAATCATATTTGCAACAGGAAATGCCGGTAAAATGAAAGAAATCCGGGAAATCATGAACGGCTCCGGCTATGAGGTGCTGTCGATGAAGGAGGCAGGAATCTCGGCTGACATTGCAGAAGATGGCACAACCTTTGAGGAAAATGCTCTGATTAAGGCGGCTGCCGTATGCGCCGCATCCGGTGAGATTGCCCTGGCGGACGATTCGGGGCTTGAGGTGGATTATCTGGATAAGGCGCCGGGAATCTACTCCGCACGTTTTCTGGGGGAGGATACCTCCTATGACATTAAAAATCAATATATTCTCGATAAATTGGCAGGTGTGTGCGGGCAGGAGCGCAGTGCCCGTTTTGTATGCGCTATCGCAGCGGTCTTTCCGGATGGCAGAAGAGAAACAAGAACGGCAACGATTGAGGGAATCATTGCGGACAGGCCCGCGGGAGAAAACGGCTTTGGTTATGACCCGATTTTTTATGTGCCGGAGTATGGCTGCACAACCGCAGAGCTGACGATGGAGCAAAAGAACCGGATCAGCCACCGGGCAAAGGCGTTGAACAGGATGAAGGAGGAGGTTCTTTGCGTACAGTAAAGGATATTTTGGTCATAAGCGATACCCACGGTCAGTACCACAATGTAGAGTGGCTGCAGAAGAAGCTGCCAAAGCCGGCTTACATTATTCATCTGGGCGATGTGGCGCGGGATCAGGATTATATATCGGCACTGTTTGGTGCTCCGTGGACATGGTCTGCGGAAACAATGATTTTTTTACGGAGCTGCCGGGCGAGTTTACCATACGGGAGGGGAAGCATATCATTTTCCTCACGCATGGGCACGGATACTCGGTTTATAACGGCACGGACCGATTAATCAGGCGGGCAAAAGCGCTCGGAGCCGATACGGTAATGTTCGGGCACACCCATTGCCCGCTGGTGGAATACCGCGAGGGGATTATGCTGGTCAATCCGGGAAGCATATCGCTGCCGCGTCAGCAGAGCCGCAAACCAACCTACATCCGCATGTCGGTGGAGGAGGATGGTGAAATCAATTATCGTGTATATGAGGTCGAATAGACAGAAGGAATTAACGAGGGATTGAAAGGATTCACGGAGGTGCAGAATGCAGGAATTATCAGGACAAGGAAATGCGGAAATTGAACAATTTTACGCGATAGCCGGACTGGTAACGGATATTTTATTTGAATATGACGTTGCGAAGAAACGGATGATGAATCGTATATGTCGTGACGGGATATTCGGTGAGCCATATTATATTGAACATCCGAGAATACGTCTGCGGGAGTATGTACATCAAGAAGACAGAAAACGTTTTGACAATTTTATGCAGGATATCGAGGATGGGAAGAAGTATGTGTGTGTGTCCTTAAGAATGCGTTATTCGTCGGATGATTTTCGCAGGACAGTGATAGAAGGTGCTGCGTTTTTTGCGGAGGACGGGCGCCCGCTCCGCGTTGTGGGACGAATCAAGGAGCAGGAGCATGATGGTCTGCGGGAAGAGCCGTTTGGGTACGTTTTGATAGAACAGGCACTATTACTGCTCGAGCAGCATGCGGACCCCAATGTCGCAATTAATATGCTGATTCAAATGGTAGCCGATAATTATGACCTTTCTGCTATTTGCATCCGTGAAAGAATGAAGCATCCGTTCAGTACCAAAAACACCTACGAGTATTTGCGCAAGGACTATACGCAATCCACAATCGGGAAGGAACATATTGATACGGAGCATGACTGGAATGCCATGCAGAATTCCTACCATGACGGATACTTGTGCTACAACCGGGAGAAAGACAGTATCGCGGATGAATTTTACCAGAAGGGCGGTCCTCTGCAGACCATGCTGGAGATTCCGATGCATTGCGGAGAGGAGCTGGTGGGGTTTATTGATTTTTGCGACGCTTATCTTGATCGTGAATGGCCGGTAAAGCAGATCCGCACGATGAAATTGTTCGCCCGTCTGATATCAAATTTCATATTCCGAATTCGGGATTATGTCGGTGTGACCGAGCAGGTTGAACATATGAAGGAGAGGGACGCGCTCACGGGACTGTACCGCTACGAGGTATTTGTGCAGAAATTTAGAAAGCTGTTGGCGGAGCCGCAGGAAAATATGATCTGCGTTATATATTCCGATATTCGCCATTTTAAATACATTAATGAGCATTACGGTCTGAGCACCGGCGATGAATTGTTAAAGATGTTTGCTAAGGAGCTCACCGATAATACCAGTAATCTTTTTTCGTGCCGTGCGTTTTCGGACAATGTCATTGCAGTGGTTTCGTTTCCGAAGGATATGTCCAGAAGAATCATCGTTGATATTATCAATACATTCAATGAAGGTTTTTCGGATAAGGTACGCAGACGGTTTTACAATGGGAAGCTGAATGTGAATACCGGCTTCTACATTGTAAAGGAGGGGGATGATGCCGAACGTGCCATCTCCAATGCCAATATGGCGCGCAAGAAAGCAAAGGAGCCGGGCAATGCCGGGACTACGGTCATGTTTACGGAGGATATGCTGGATGATGTGCGCAGGCAGATACAGCTGACGAATGATCTGCCGAATGCAATCAGCAATCATGAGCTGTGCGTTTATTACCAGCCGAAGGTGGAGTGCCGTACCGGCAGGGTAATCGGCGCAGAGGCGCTGATACGGTGGAAAAAGCCTGATGGTACGTTTCTGTATCCGGATACCTTCATCCCTATTTTTGAGCGCAACGGCAGCATTGTGGAATTGGACTATTTTGTATACCGTGAAGTGTTTGCCTGGATGAGAAAGCGCATGGATGCGGGGGAACGGGTAGTGCCGGTGTCAGTCAATGTATCCAGATTTCATCTGCGCAGCAACCATCTGCTTGATTATGTGGATAAGCTGTATGAGAAATATCGGGTGCCTGCACATTTGATTGAGTTTGAGCTGACGGAGAATTTGTACATAGAAAATGCGGGGGATGTGCTGCCTCTGATTCAGGGTCTGCGTGAGCGCGGTGCCAAGGTGGCAATGGATGATTTCGGCTCAGGCTTCTCGTCGCTGAATGTGCTCAGCGAACTGCCGATTGATATATTGAAGCTCGATAAGGTATTTA
>CAMALD010000031.1 GCA_945836355.1 uncultured Lachnospiraceae bacterium
ACTGCCCTTTGGTCAGCTCCGGGTTTTCCTCCCACAGCTTTCCTGCCTGCTGTGTCATGACCGGATAGGCCACCACATCCACCTTCAACAAGCCCGCATCCGCAAGATGTTTGAGCAGTCGCACGCTTCCGGCGTCCGCAGCCCCTTCCTGCACCGTAGTAATGCCGTATTTTAAATAATTTTTCTGCATATTATCCGCAAGCTGTGCCATATCCTGCGCCAGGCTTTTCCCCGCCGCTGCAAATACTAACTTCAATGCATTTTCTTCCAGATATCCGCTCGGAGTTCCATCCACATTTCTCCCTATTCTTCCTCCCTCAGGATTCTGCATATCCGCAGTAATCCCTGCATTTTCCATCAGCTTTGTGTTTATGCACGCCATATGTGCGGAGGTATGCAGAATCAGAATCGGAACATCACTGCTTGCCTTGTCCAATACAAAGCTGGTCGGATGCTGTTCCTCTGCGAGGAAATTATGATCATAGCCAAATCCAAACACCGCTTCTGCGCCCGGATGATTTTTTAAATATGATTTGAGACAAAAAACAATATCATCAAAGCTCGTACATCCGGATAAATCCACGCCTGCGGCCATCTGTCCGTTCATAACAATGTGGCTGTGTGCATCGATAAATGCCGGCATGAGGCACATTCCGTGCAAATCAAATGTGTCAGCATCAGGGGCAAGCTTCTCCAGCTCCTTTCGCGTGCCCAGCTTTTTGATTACTCCGTCACGCACGAGCAATGCCTCCGGAGCCGGTCCGTCCTCCATTGTCAGGATATCGCCATTATAATATATCATCTCCATCCGCCTGATTCCCTCCATTCCAGAAGTAACTCTTCTTTCTCCATGTTCCGGTAAGCTTTAACAGAACCAGATATACAACAATTGCCGCCACCATAACAACAAGGCCAATCTCAAATCTGAGGCTGCCTGATGCCATCGCCAGCAGAACCAGATAGACCGGAGTGCAGAGCAGCATTACCAGATTCATCATTCCCAGTTCAACCGCCGTTGTTGTAGTAAGATAAGGGTCCACAATGCGTACCAGTGCAATACCGCTCGGCACCGTACCCGTTGCTGTTCCATACAGACCAAGTGTCCGCTCAAAGTCATTCTTTCCGCCGAATCTGCTGCCAAAATAAAAGCATACCGCAAAAGTCAACGCTGTAATCACCACACACTCTATAAGCATCGGTCCGAGCCATGAGCCGAGTGTTGCAATGCCTACCGCCATAAACGCACACACCACAAGGTAATCCGCCGTCCAACCCGTGATTTTCCCCTGCAGGGCATCTTCCTGCAGGAAATCAATGTGCAGCTTTTTTGTGAGCCAGCGCACAATATAAGCAGCATACATGCCATTCATAAACATCAGCCCTTCCATCGAGTTTCCCAAAAAGCCCGGGAGCAGACCCAGAATTTTTGAAATCCCGATTGCAAGAATGTAGCATAATCCAATTAAAGCAAAATGATATGTCAGAGTCTCGATATTGCTGCTGACTGTGGTATCTCTGACCATGTACGTGGTCTGTTCTTCCTTTTTGTAATATCCGCGGAGCACCGTCTCACTAAGGTTTCCGCAATTTTTGGCAAGTCCTCTGCGAATACCTGACTTTGCCGCAGGTATTCCGAACAGAAATGCCGCCAAAAAACCTACTGCAGCAAAGGTTACTCCCACGGAACCGGCATTTTCCCAGCCATAGCTCTCATAAAGTGCCCCAAACGCTGCCGCCTGTCCCGGTCCCTGTGTAAACGCAAAGGGTATCAGCGTTCCGTACATCCGGTCCATCCCGGCATCAGAACCCACCAGTGCGATAATTCCTGCACCTGCAAGCGGAGTCAGAGCATAAAGAAGGCACCACACAATTCCCATTCCCAAAGCTCCTCGCAGCACTTCCTTCCCGCGCTTATCCTCATGTTTCGGTGGTCTGGTTAAGCTGATCGAAATAAATGATAGCGTAAACAGATGATTTACAATGGAGGTGTACATACTGCTGTCCACTCCGACACAGATGCCTGCCGCACTCATTGCGTTCATAAAAATCATGCCCAGTATACCGCCAATTACGCTCGCCGGAATCAGCATTTTTCGAAATGCCGGTATTTTGGCTCTTAACAATGTTCCTATGCATAGCGCTATACTTGCCCATCCAAATGCCATCATTAATCCCATAAACTTCCCTCATCTTTCCAGTGATATGCTTTGAGCACTTCTTCAACTGCTCTTCACTCACTTTTTACTCACTTTCAA
Source organism: uncultured Lachnospiraceae bacterium (assembly GCA_945836355.1). Classification (GTDB taxonomy): domain Bacteria; phylum Bacillota; class Clostridia; order Lachnospirales; family Lachnospiraceae; genus RGIG4057. Next base: position 2,256 of record CAMALD010000031.1, read on the forward strand.
TCATACCTCCAGTCGCCACCTTAAAGCATGAGCCTCAAGCTGCAGCTGCATAACATTTTCCAGCCACATCGAATGCATGATTGCATACTTCACCCCCCAGCTGTTATCCCAGCCGGGATGGTAAAGCTCCTCCCGCATACTCTGTGGTATAAATTCCGGGATATCATGCTTATGAAAGTAGTTCCTCATCGGTCCTTCCGTAATCATCCATGTGCGCGGCAGTGACCCGCCAAGCTTCTGCTTATTCACCTCGTAGCCCGGCAGACGCTTCTCAAGCAGCATCTTAGCATACGGCTTTTCACCATAGACCGCATTATGATACCGCTCCTTTAATGGCAATGAAAGAAAGCTCTCCAGCAGTTTCCGGTCAGAATACGGTGTGTTCAGTGTCTTGCCGAAAATCATCTCTGTCTGCTCGTCCGCCGCAGTTGCATTGTTGGTAAAGTAAAAGCTCAAATGTGCAAGCTGCAGGTAATTCTCCACACTGACATCTGCAGTGTCAAAGCCTTCTAATCGCTCAAGCACATATTTATTTCTTCGCCCAAGACTCTCCTCGACAATATCATTGCCAAACATCCTCTTTAGATAAGCGACATCGTCCAATCGCGCAATTTCTCCATACATATTCGCATAATTATGCGCATGCTCCATCGGCACCGCCAATCTCAATTCATCGGTCAGCGGTTTACGCATCCCCAATCCATACACCGCACCCGCAATCTCCGACAAGAACATGTGCGATTCTTTCACTTCTCTGCCCAGCGTATAATGCATGATCTGTGCCGTCATATTGTAGGTGGACATGCCGAAGCCCTGTATCGCAAGGCGAAGCCTGTCCATATATTCTTCCATCGGTATCATGTATACCTCATGTTCCGTGTGAAGCAGTTCTGCAGCATTCAAAGCATATTCCCTCTCATGCAGAAAGCCCTCAAACGCATAGCATGCAGATACCGATTTATTGCCCTGTATATATAGTTCTGTCAAAGCAGAGTCCACTCCACCCGACAAAGTATTGATGCTGTCCTCACGCTGCATGGTTTCAACTGCGTTTTTCAACGTATTCTCCAAAACCTCCGTGCCATCTGCACCACGCAGATCATAGGCACCGATTCGTATCTTCTGAAGCAATTCCACCGTCAGCCTGCCACTTTCAAAGCAGAGATATTCACCTGCTCCCAATCTTGTTATCCCCCGTATGGTGGTATGCAATCCATAGTTATGCTGAAACAGAAAAGTATCACATACCCCGGCAAGGTCCACTCTGCGTTCCGGCACAGGAATCCGGCAAAGCAGATTTCTTATATGGTCTGAAATCATGATTTCTCCGGCTCTTACCATATAATACAATTCATAATGTGATGTAATGCTGCGAAATACGCGAATCCGATTTGCTGCATCTGTAAAAAGTACGGTAATTTCGGTATCCATGTCACGAATAAGTTCCTTTAGACGCTCCGAACATCCGTGATTGCTAAACTCCTCCCTGACCGTATTGCCTGCACACTCTCCCGGTACAAACAAGATCATGGTTTCCAACACTTTACCGTCTCTGCGATATTCCACTTTTTCCGAAAAAGGGCTGACAATGTCAATTAGCATATCCTGTTTCCTTTCTACAACGGTATGTTGCCATGCTTCTTCCACGGCTGTTTTTCCTGCTTTCCTGATAACATGCCCAGCGCCGCAATCAATTTACCTCTGGTCTCATCCGGGCGTATTACTTCATCCACGTACCCGCGCTCTGCCGCCAGATATGGATTCATAAATCTCTCCTCATACTGCTTCTTCAGCTCCTGCTGCAGCTGCTCCGGGTTTTCTGCGCTCCGGATTTTCTTTTTAAATATGATTTCCACGGCGCCTTCCGCCCCTATGACGGCAATTTCCGCAATCGGCCATGCATATACAATATCAGCGCCCATTTTTTTACTGTTCATAGCAATATATGCACCGCCGTACGCCTTGCGCAGAATCAGCGATATCTTTGGAACTGTCGCCTCAGAGTAGGCATAAAGAAGCTTCGCGCCGTGCCGGATAATCCCTCTGCTCTCCTGCTCCTTTCCCGGATAAAAGGCCGGAACATCAATCAATGTTATGAGCGGGATATCATAGCAGTCGCAAAAACGAATAAATCTCGCCATCTTATCGGATGCATCACAATCAAGTGACCCCGAATAAACCAAAGGCTGGTTGGCTACAATTCCCACCACATTCCCGCTTATCCTGGCAAACCCGACAACGGCATTCATTGCAAAATCCTTGTGCACCTCAAAAAAGCTATCGCAATCCACCAGATTTTCAATCACCAGCTTAACATCATACGGCTTTCTGTTATTGTCCGGCACGATGTCACACAAATCTGCAAATTCATAAGAATCCGGATGTAAACTCTGCTTAAAAAAGCAGGCACTCTCATACGGCTGACGGCAATGCTCCGGCAAATAGGACAGCAGGGCGCACACACCATCAAGACAGCTCCGCTCATCCGGATACGCAAAATGTGCTACACCGCTTTTTCCGGCATGAAGTCTTGCACCGCCAAGTTCCTCTTTGGTGATATCTTCATTGACCATTGCCTTGACCACACCGGGTCCGGTAATGAACATAGAGCTGATATCTTCCACCATAAAAATAAAATCGCAGAGCGCCGGCGAATAACAGGCACCTCCGCAGCAGGGACCAAGTACAACCGCTATTTGCGGAATCACGCCGGACGCTTTCGTATTCCTCAAAAAAATACTGCTGTAACCTGCAAGGGAGCTTACTCCTTCCTCAATGCGTGCACCGCCGCTGTCATTCAGAAAGATGATGGGTGCCAGTGCTGCCAGTGCCATATCCTGTATATGTGCAATCTTCTGTGCATGATACTCCCCAAGTGTTCCGCCGATCACCGTAAAATCTTCCGATGAAACAAATACCAGCCGCCCTGCAATTCTGCCGTATCCGGTAACCACGCCGTCGCCGGGTACTCTTCTCTGAGCCATTCCAAAATCATCAATTCTTGACGTCACATATTCCTGCACTTCCACAAAAGTACCTTCATCCAGAAGATATTCAATGCGTTCCCGCGCCGTCATCTTCCCTGCAATGTGCCGGCGTTCTATCGCCGCTGCTCCGCCACCCATTTGGGCAATCCTTCTTCTGTGTTCCAGTTCCTCAATCGCATCTTTCCACATATGCTACTCCATCCCGCCATCTTGCTGTTATACCGGTATTCTGCCAATCCGGGCAAGATCATAATTCTGTGCAATCCTCTCCTCTATCGCGGCTTTGTTGTTCTCCCATGCCTGTCTCGTCAGGTAATACACACACGCAGGTTCTTCCTCTCCGTTCTGCGCCTGCACCATTATTCGCTCTGTAAGTACGCAGCCCATCTTCTCCTGCAGGTTGCGGTTGGTCTGATTCTTTTCCAGTATCAGGGTGCGCATACGCCCTTCCGGCAGACAGGTAAAAATATACTCCAGCCGCACATAGCTCATCACAATGCCAAAGCCCTTTCCCAAAAACTTCTCATTGATTATGTACATTCCCGGTTCCATGTAATTTTCTTCCGGGTTGTATTTCATGGTAATTACCGCAAGCGGCTCTCCCCTATAAAACGCGAGAAAGACCTTGTTTGTGGAACTGTGCTCGAGTCCCCTCATGTATTCCTCATGCTCCTCGGGCGTAATGACCGCATGATTGGTCATGTTTTTGCGCACAAAATCCTGATTGCGCCACTCCCGCAGAGTCTGCACATAAGGCGTGTCAAAAATATTCCGGAAAGTAATATCATATTGTTCTTCACAGATCGGATTCAAGTATCGGTTCCCCCCTTTTGATATCACGTTTTGAATACCCCGTCAGAAGCCGGTCATAATACTTTGGCTTTAATCCGTTGGCCGGTCGCACAATACAGCAGTTTTCCTCGGTGAATGCCTCTCCCCTTCGGATGTCCTTAAACGCAAAGATGGAACGTCTGGACATCGCGCTGTTTTTCTCTTTTTCCGTTCTATCGTAGCTTACTTTTCCGCAAATCTGTCTGGTCTGCTTCACCATCTCGACCATAGTGCGGTACTCATCCGGCTCCGACGAAAATTCGCAGTCCGGATTTTTAATTGCACGATCCAGACAGAAATGCTTCTCAATCACACATGCCCCGAGCGCTGCCGCCGTCACATCTGCCATATACCCCAGCGAATGATCCGAAAAACCCACCGGACAGCCAAAGCTTTTCTGCATATCCTGTATGGTCAAAAGATTCATATCATTGTAATCTGCCGGATACTCGCTGCAGCATTTCAGCAGGATGAGTTTATCATTTCCCTGCGCATGAATTGCATCCACTGCCTCCTGTATCTCTTCCCGGGTTGCCAGGCCGCAGGACAGGATAATCGGCTTTCCCTTCGACGCCGTATAACGCAGCAGCGGAATATCGACCAGCTCAAAGGATGCAATCTTGTAAAACTCCACCTGCATATTTTCCAGAAAATCTACTGCTGTTTTATCAAACGGCGTGGACAAAAAATCCATGCCAAGCCTTTCACATTCTTCCTTAAGTCTCGGCTGCCACTCCCACGGTGTATATGCCTCCTTGTACAGATCGTAACGCTTATATCCCTTCCAAAGTCCGGTGCGGATCTGAAAATATTCATTGTCGCAATCCAATGTCAGGGTGTCGGCTGTATAGGTCTGAATCTTTAAACAATCCGCTCCTGCCTCTGCGGCACGGCGAATGATTTCCAGCGCATTCTCCATGCTACCTGCATGATTTGCCGACATTTCTGCAATGAAGTAAACCTCTCCGCGACTTATCTTATCATAAAGCTTCATCTTCGCCGTCCACCCTGCCTTTCATCAGCTTATATTTTAATTCCGCGAGCTTCCAGTCCTCCGGCGTGTCAATGTCCTGTACATACATCTCATCCATTACAATCGGGAAAACCCGTTCAAGATAACGCTCCGCCAGAAATTCCCGCACATCATAGCAGTAAAACTGTCCGCAGTCATGATACAGCGGTTCTAAATCCTGCGAGCGTTTCCGGTAATTTTCCGGCCACTTCATCAGCAATTCCCCGCTTTGTTCTTCTATGCGATAGCACCTCTGCGGCGGATAGGAAAACCTGACCACCGGCATAACCTTAGTCGCCTTTTTCTCCATCAGGACCTGCATTCCTTTTTTTATTATGTCAGGCTGCAAAAACGGTGCTGTAGGATACAGGCAGCAGGCATAATCCCATGAAATTCCATTCTGCCGATACATCTTAAAAACCTCCATCAGTACATCCACGGTGGTTGCAAAATCATTGGAATTCTCCGGACTTCGAAAAAACGGTACCTTTGCCCCCGCTTTCTGCGCAGCCTCCGCAATTTCCGCATCATCCGTCGAAACCATAATTTCATCAAAAATTCCTGTCCTTTGCGCCGCCTCAATCGAATATTCGATAATCGGTCTGCCGCAGAATTCGCGGATATTCTTTCTCGGTATTCTTTTGCTGCCCCCACGTGCCGTAATCACTGCAAGATTTCTGCTCATAGATGCCTCCGTTCGCCTGTTATACACACAGCATTTCGCAAATCGCCTTTGCAATCCGCTCTGCACCCTTTCCGTCAATAAACTGTCTCACTTTTTCCGCCTGTTTTCTCAATTCCTCCGGATAGCTTTTCCAGCAAACCAGCTGAGCCCTAACATTCTCAACCGCTGTCGCCTCACTCTCCCGGATATCCCCCGCATAAGAAATGATTTTCTGTTCGTCAAAATATGCCGCACCGGTCAACTGATTGTCCGCAATCGCCACAGAAACCGCCGGAGTCCCACATGCACACAATTCGAACATAGTTGTTCCCGCCGCCGTCACTGCCGCATCGTGCTCTGCCATGCATTCTGCCATATTCTCCACCCGGTAAAGTAGCTTTACGTGAAGATTGCTCTCTGCCACATGCTGCAATCCGGCAGGATTTTTGCAGAATGCTCCGGCAACAACCGTATACTCTATATCCTCCAGCTCTTTCGTCCTTGAGCATGCATCTATCAGCTTTGCCACAAACTCTGTCCGGTCACTGCCACCGGTAGTAATCAGTATTTTTTGCAGCTTTTGGGGTATATGGTCGCCCACCGTTTCAAACTGTTTTCTGAGCGGTGCGTACTCTGCGCCCTGTAGCAGCCTGCCCTTCATCGGCAGCTTTTCATAGCTTTGTTCCAATTGTCTTCTTCGCTGAAATTGTGAATAATTGATCATTAGGTCAGGAATAAATGCAAGCTCATATTTCGATGCAAAACAAATGACCTTATAGCACCTTTGAAGCGCCCGCAAATAATCCTCTCCCGCCTCATAGGAATCCACCAAAACCGCATCCGCATTCCAGTTATGTAATAAAGCCATCAGCTCCGCCAATTCACTCTGCTTGTCTTCCCAGCGGCTGTTCAGTATAAAATGCTCAAATCCCCTGCCAGCAAGCAGCTTATCCGCGCCATGGTCCGCCGTAACAAAACAGCAGGTGACGCCCATATTCTGCAGGCTGTCTGCCACCGAAGCACACCTCATCACGTGTCCGGCTGCTATGATTTCATTTGCGTCCGCACGGATACATAATCTCATAAGCTTCCCCCAACATACCTCTGTCTTTACATCAGCGCTTTTTATCCATAAAATAGGCTTCTCCCTGTCCATTCCCGGACATGGATTTGTAGTAGTTCGAAACGGTCCGGCTGCCGACATTGAACTGCTTAATCTGCTTTTTTCTGCCGTTCAGATACACATCCAGCTTCAGCTTGTTCTTCTGCTCCAGCACCTGAATGCGTATTCCCTGCTCGGTGAGCTCCGCAATCTGCTGCTGCATATGCTCTATACTGCCACGGTAGCTTTCCTTATTCGCCAGCACATTCTCCCTGATGCGTCCAAAGGTTGCCTCAAAGCCCCTGTCATACTGCTGCAGGGTGGCAATCATTTCTTCCTTTGCCCTTAACGTCCCCTCGAACGCCTCCTCCGAAAAAGGCTCCGTATCCAGAATTGCCTCCTGCTCCCGGGTCATCTGATATATCTGTTTCATCAGCTCCTGTTTGCTTGCAAGGCATTTCTCCAGCATAGCAAGCTGTGTCATGGTCTGTTCTGTCTGATTCATACCTTCCTCCGTT
>CAMALD010000032.1 GCA_945836355.1 uncultured Lachnospiraceae bacterium
GTCCCCGACAGACTGCTTGCGGCAGTAATCGTTCCCTGATGGCGCTCAATAATATTTTTTGCGATGGCAAGTCCAAGTCCTGTTCCGCCCTGCTCCTCCGTCCGTGACGCATCCACCCGGTAAAAGCGTTCAAAGATGTTGGCGATATCCTTCTCCGGAATCACCTCCCCGTAGTTGATAATCCGGATTTTCACATCGTCGCCCTCAAATTCCGTCACCACCTTGAGCACCTTTCCGTTTCGCCCATACTTTATGGCATTGCCCAGCAGATTGGAAAACGCTCTCGCCAGCAGCATGCCGTCCGCATTCACAATGGCTTTGACCGCTTTTTTCTCCACAATCAGCTCGAGCTGGCTCTCCTGAATGTTCGGATAAAATTCTTCCAGAAGCTGCTCAATAACTTTAATCACATCAAGCTGCATCAAATCCAGCGTGACATCCTCCGAACCGAATTTGATATAGCTGAACAAATCATCCGTCAGTCTTTGCAGGCGCTTTGCCTTGCGGTAAGCCACCTCGACATAGTGGTTTCTCGTCTCCGGTGTCAGTTCCTTTTCCGACACCAGCTCAAGATAGCCAATCACAGAGGTCAGCGGCGTGCGCAAGTCATGGGCGATGCTGGTGACCAGATCATTCCTCGCCTTCTCATTGCCTCGCTCCTGTGCGAGAATATGCTCCAGCCTGCCCGCCATGTCGTTAAAGTTCGCCGCAATCTCCGTCAGCTCGTTGGAGTATCTGGACGGTATTCTGACATCCAGCCTGCCTTCCGCCAATCCCCGTATGCCATGCGTGATTTCCTTCAAATAATTGCTGTATTTTTCCGTCAGCAGTAAAAAATACATAATAAAAAAGCCAAGGGATGCCAAGACCGCAATCGAAATAAGTACCGCTGCCGTGTTCTTCTGTATCGTAATACGGTCAGGGGCATCCTGCTCTATTATGCCTATCGTCACCGGGTCGGCAACCTCCACCTCGACTACCTCCGCGGAGTTTTCTGCGTTTATCACATAATCATACATCAGCGTCCGGTTCACGGCGTTGTTCTGCGCCGGCTTCCCCGACCGGTTCACGACCGAGTAAAGACCATACGCGGTAAAGCCCAGCACCAGCATTGTCAGCACGGTAAGCACCAGACTGATCAGGCAGCACGTAATAATCTGCATACGAAAGCTGATTACCCGCTTATATTCACCATTCTTTTTTGTCTTTCCATCATCTTTCAATGCGGTATCCTACTCCCCATACTGTCTTAATGATTTCTGCATTCTTCGGATCCATCTCGATTTTCTCGCGCAGACGCCTTATATGCACCATAACCGTGTTGTTTGCCTCATACATTTTTTCATTCCAGACCTTCTCGAATATTTCGTCCGTAGAAAACACCTTGCCGGGATTCGATGCAAGCAGATACAAAATATCAAACTCCAGCGGTGTCAGCCGCACCTCCCTGCCATATGCCGTTACAACGCGCGTTTCACGGTTGATGGTCAGATTTTTGACCGTCACCTCCTGCTCGTTTTCCGGCGGTACCGAGCCGGGATTTAAGCTGGTATAGCGGCGAAGCTGGGATTTCACCCTCGCAATCAGCTCCAACGGATTAAACGGCTTCGTCACATAATCATCCGCCCCGTTTCCAAGTCCCATGATTTTGTCCAGATCGGTGGATCTTGCGCTGAGCATAATAATCGGAATATTGCTCTTCTCACGTATTTTGCGGCATAGCTCCGTGCCGTCCATCCCCGGCATCATGATATCTAAAATAGCCAGCGTGATTTTTTCACGCTCCATAATCATCAGACCTTCTTTGGCATTGTATGCCTTCCACACCTTAAAGCCGTCCGCAGCCAGATGGATTTCCACCAGCTCCGCAATCTCCCTGTCATCATCCACTACCAGAATCGATGTCTGTTCCACTGATCCCTCACCTCCGCTCGTTTTTGCTCTTCATGTTACGCTTGGCATAAGTTTAAAAAAACTTCGCTTTTTCATCACATGATACCCTACCGTGGATGCACACGATTCGGCTATGAATTTCCACTCCGTTGCTCGTGGCCGAATCGGCGCTGATATAATGTGTGCCTTCGCGCACATTATATCATGTGATACCATAAAAATCTTTAATTTTTTCTTACAATAGTCAGTGTGAAAAAATACGAAAACTTAAGGTAAACCCAAGATTGACAAGACTGTGCCTGATATGATAGAATTCTGTGCTGTGAGCAGCACAGATGATCGCGCCGTTCGGAGCTTGTCCGGACGGTGAGGAAAGTCCGGGCTTCACAGGGCAGGGTGCCGGATAACGTCCGGTGGAGGCGACTCTAAGGCCAGTGCAACAGAAAAGAAACCGCCGTGCTACGGATCGGCAGATGCTTCTGCCTGACCCCGCACAGGTAAGGGTGGAATGGCGGTGTAAGAGACCACCGCTTCTCTGGTAACAGGGAAGGCTGTGTAAACCCCACTCGAAGCAAGATCAAAATGTGCCGCAAGGCATGGAAAACGATACGGCGGCCCGTCGTGTTTTCCGGTAGATCGCGTTCTGCCGCAAGGCAGAGGAGCTGCATGGTAACATGCAGTCAAGAAAGATGATCATCAAATACAGAACCCGGCTTACAGTGCTGCTCACATTTTAAAACGAAAATTCTCTTTTCATACTCTCACACCTTAAAGCAGCTTCCGCCCACAAACTCACGCAGAATCGAGTTGGCAGGAATCTTCTCGCTGCTCACACCCAGGAAATAATTGAGGAATTTTAAAAGGCGCTTTGCCTCCGCATACTCCGGGCAGTCCTTGTCAATGCCGAACAGCAGCGGCTCGGCAAACTGTTTTAACACAGCAAGCTCGTAAATCAGTGCAGAGTTAAACATGCAATCCGCTTCCTCCTGGAACGGGAAAATATTCTCCTCCTCGCCGCGGCGCACGGACGGCCACATGGCAATGGTATCCTTTGCTGCGGTACCTCTGGTGCGTGCATCCCGGACCATGCGGCGAATCAGGCGCCCGTCCGTGGTAGCAATGCGGTTGTGCTCGTCGACATTGAGCTGTGTCAGCGCACTGATATAAATCTTAAATTTGCTCTCTCTCGGAAGCGAATACGACAACGCATCATTCAAACCGTGGATGCCCTCAATTACCAGAATATCGTCCGGACCGAGCTTTTTGAAGTTGCCCTTATATTCCCGCTTTCCGGTCTTGAAGTTGAACGTCGGAAGCTCTACGGTCTCGCCGTTTAACAGAGCACTCATATCTTTATTGAACTGCTCCACATCTATCGCATCCAGTATCTCAAAGTTATAATTTCCGTTTTCATCCAGCGGCGTCTTTTCACGGTCCACAAAATAATCGTCTACCGCAATCGGATGCGGCTTGAAGCCGAGCGTACGAAGCTGTATCGACAGGCGGTGTGAGAAGGTGGTCTTTCCGGACGAGGAAGGTCCCGCAATCATAATGAACTTCTTATTGCCGGACTGCCTGATCCGCTCTGCAATCTCCGCAATCTGCTTTTCCTGATACGCCTCCTGCACCAGAATCATTTCTTCAATGCTGCCGCTGCTGATTGCCCGGTTCAGATCGCCCACATTGTTCAGCTCCTGGCTCTGCGCCCACAGACCGGAGCGCTGCATTACGTCATACAGCTTTTTGCGCGGCTTATAATCCGGCAGCAGCTTAGGATTTTTCTTATCCGGCATAAACAGCATAAAGCCCTGCTCATACGGCTGTAGGTCGAACACCTGAAGCATGCCTGTGCTCGGCGGCATGTAGCCGTAGTAATAATCGTAAAAGCCATCCAGCTCATACAGATTTGTGTTGGATACCAGACGGTAGCGGAACAGCTTTTCCTTCTCGTACATTCCCACCTCGTGGAACAATCTGGCAGCCTCCTCGGTGCCCATTGTCAGCTTATGGAAAGGCATATCCTGCGCAATCAGGCGCTGCATCTCCTGCTTTACCTCCTGCAGAAACTCTCCCATATCCGGGTGCTCTGCGCTGCGCCAGTCCACCTCCCCGTACAGGCCGTTGCCGAGGGAAAACTCCATGCGCACGCGCCCGATATGATGTCCGCCGCGGCTCTCCTTCTCTGCCTTTCCGCTCTCTGACGGAGCATTTTCCGGCGGATTCTGCTCAAACAGGCGCCCGCTCACCTTATACATCGCACGCATCATCACCAGAATCATGCCCCTGGTATAGGTCGCATAACCGGCATTGTCCTTCAATGTCACAAACGAGAGCCCGCAGTCATGCTCTGCCTTTTTAAACAGCTCCCGCAGTCTCCCATCCGCCATGACCAGAACAATCTGATGTTCATAGTCCTTTTGGTATTCCTTCGCTATCTCCCCATATGTAATGCCTTCCGGATATTCTCTGACCTCGCCGTTAATCGTAATGTGTAAACCCATTTACCTTCCTGCCTTTCTGTTAAGTTATTTTTGTACCTTTCCGGTACCTTCCAAATAGCAACTGATTTCCTGTATTTCCTGTTCCAGGTCTGCCAGCCTCTCCTGCGCGCGCGGTGTCGGCTGCCCAACCAGCGCCTGCCGCAGCTCCTCCTTCTGCCTGAGCTCACGCTGCAGATATTCGAGCAGTACCGGATGCCGCTCTTTCATCAGACACGGGCCATACTGCTGCTCCATCCGGCTCATTGCGTCCTCCTCTTGCCCGGACGAAGCCTGCGCCCGCACTGCATACAGCGCGGTATAATACTTTCCTTCCTCGCAGCACATATCCTCCGCCTTCAGCACAAATCCCAGACCGGGCAGGCTTCTTCGCACCCCGGCAAGCTCTGACTGTGGCTGCAGCACCAGCGCACGCGCTGTCTGTGTCACCTCCGGCCTTTTCTTAAGCAGCTCCAGCATGAGTGGTCCGCCCATCCCGCTGATGAGCAATACCTCCGCCTCATCGGGCTTTAGTTTTTCCAGTCCGTCGGAGAGCCTGGTCTCGATGCAGCCCTCCATGCCATATGCCCGGATATTCTCCCTCGCGCGCGAAAGAGGCCCTTCCACCACATCCATTGCAATGCATCGCCCGGCGCGCCCCGTTGCAGCCAGATAAATGGAGCTGTATGCGTGATCGCACCCGATATCTGCCGCTGTCCTACACTCCGGCACCAGTGAAGCATTCATTTTAAGCCGCGCAGAGATTGGCAATTGTTCTATTCTCATTGACCGCAGTTATCCTTTCCATTTATGTCTTTTCATACGGTGGCACGGACTAATCCATATTGCTGCAAAAGCCCCCCGTCAGCCTGCCCCTGCTCATTACAGGTCCAGATAATCCCTCAGCTTGCGACTACGGCTCGGATGGCGCAGCTTGCGCAGTGCCTTAGCCTCAATCTGGCGGATACGCTCCCTGGTCACATCAAATTCCTTGCCGACCTCCTCTAAAGTGCGCTGTCTTCCGTCATCCAGTCCAAACCGCAGACGAAGCACCTTCTGCTCGCGATCGGTCAGCGTGGCGAGCACTTCGCTGAGCTGCTCCTTTAACAGCATATAGGCTGCTGCCTCTGCCGGCACCGGCATGCGGTCATCTTCCACAAAGTCACCGAGATGGCTGTCCTCCTCCTCACCGATCGGGGTCTCCAGGGATACCGGCTCCTGCGAAATCTTCTGAATCTCGCGCACGCGCTCCACCGGAAGATTCATCTCCTTTGCAATCTCATCCGGCTGCGGCTCACGCCCAAGCTCCTGTAAAAGCTGGCGTTGAACCCGGATTAATTTGTTGATAGTCTCTACCATATGCACCGGAATACGAATCGTGCGAGCCTGGTCCGCAATCGCACGGGTAATTGCCTGACGTATCCACCAAGTCGCATATGTACTGAATTTGTAGCCCTTGCGGTAATCAAATTTCTCAACCGCCTTGATCAGACCCAGGTTTCCCTCCTGAATCAGGTCAAGGAACTGCATTCCTCTTCCTACATAGCGCTTTGCAATGCTGACGACCAGACGGAGGTTTGCCTCTGCAAGACGTTTTTTCGCCTCGGCATCTCCCTCCTCAATCTTCTTGGCCAGCTCCGTTTCCTCATCTGCACTCAGCAGGGGAACTTTTCCGATTTCCTTCAGGTACATGCGCACCGGATCGTCCATCCCGATGCCCTCCGGCACCGATAAATCAATCTGCGACAGTTCCTCCGATTCAGCTTCAATCATTGCAAGCTCATCCTCGTCCGCATCGATGTCATCCTCCTGGAACATCTCAATGTCACCCTGTGGCTCGCGGAGCACATCCACACTGTGCTGCTCCAGATAGTCGTAGATTTTTTCCATTTGTTCGGAGGTAATCTCCATATCCGCAAAAAAATCATTGATTTCTTCATACTCAAGTACATTCTTCTTGTTCCTTGCGTACTGTAAGAGTTCCTTCAGCTTGTCATGAAACTTTACCATGTTTTCGTCCATAAAACTCTATCCTCCTGTACATAACATATAGGTTACCCAAGATTCAGGGAACTATGCAGCCTGTCAAGTCCCTTCTGTTTTTCCATAATGCTTTGCAGTCCAACAAAATCATTATCTTCCACTGCCTTCTGATACTGCAGCTCCAGACTATTTTTCTTTACACGCACCACTGTGTCCGCAAACTCCTTCCGGCGCTGCACCTCATCCATCGGTGTCATAATCTTCGTGGAAAACAGCTTGGCAGCCTCCGACTGCTCTGCCTGGTCCTCAAAGCGGTTGATAATCCTTGCCGGATTGACACTGCCGTTCTTATCGTATTCCTCAAATACCATTTTTGCTACTGTGTTGTAAAAAGCTTCTGTGAAATCGGACGGCTCCACAATGTCTTTAATTTTGGCGAAGGTTTCCGGCTCCTCAATGAGCCTTGTGAGCAGCAGCCGCTGTGAGCGCTTCATGCCCTCCTCCGGTTTGCTGTGCTTCCTGCTCTCCTCCTTTTCCCTCTCTATGGTTGCCTTTGCCACCTGCACACTGTCCATCTGTGCCCCGTACCGGTTTACCAGCTTGCGAAGGCTGTCGTAACTGATCATATATTTTTGTGCCAGCGCTTCCGTATAGTTGTTCCTCTCCAGCTCCTCGGTAAACTGCAGCAGCTTTTTCGCCATTTCGTTGTAAAAGCGCGTTTTCAGCTCCGGGTCTGCCAGATCATAATCCCTCTGCATAATCTCAATCTCAAAAAAGAAACTGTTCTGCGCCTCATCCAAACGCTTCTGATATTCCGCGGCACCGAGCGCCTTGATAAACTCATCCGGGTCCTTGTACGGCTTCATGTTCACAATCTTTGCGGTAATGCCTGCCTCCTTCAATATCGGGATTGCCCGCAGAGCCGCCTTTATACCGGCGCCGTCGCTGTCATAGGTCAGCAGCACCGTTTTTGTGTACCGCGCCAGAATACGCGCATGCTGTGTTGTAAGCGCCGTTCCCAGCGATGCCACCGCATTGGTAAAGCCCGCCTGATGCAGGGAGATGACATCCATATACCCCTCGCACAGCAGAAAATAATCTTTGCGTGAGCTTCTCGCAAAACACAGTCCGTAAAGATTCCGGCTCTTTTCAAAGATTGGTGTTTCCGGCGAGTTCAGGTATTTCGGCTCTCCCTCACCCATCACTCTGCCGCCGAAGGCAATCACCCTGCTGTTCGCATCCATAATCGGATACATCACGCGGTTCCAGAACTTGTCGTATGCCCCCTTCTTCTCGTCAATCGTCACCAGACCGGATTGACGCAAAAGCTCATCCTCATATCCCAGCTTTTTCAGATAGCGGTACAAATCATCCGGATACTTATTGGAAAAGCCCAGCCCGAAATGCTTGATCGTATCATCCGTCAGCGCACGGTTTTTAAGGTATTGCATCGCATTCTGCCCCCGCTCGGATTTCAGCTGATAAAAATAATACTTTGCTGCTTCCTTGTTCACTTCCAGCAGACGCGCCTTTAAATCTGCCGCTTTTTTTGCTTCCTCCGAGTATTCCATCTCCGGTAGCTGCACCCCGGCGCGGTCTGCCAGCACCCGCAGCGCCTCTGTAAAATTGTAATTCTCATACTGCATAAGGAATGTAAACACATTTCCGCCTGCACCGCAGCCAAAGCAATGGTACATCTGCTTGGAAGCACTCACCGAAAACGACGGTGTTTTCTCATTATGGAACGGGCAGCACGCCATGTAATTTGCACCCTTTTTCTGCAATCTGACATAGGAGCCGATCACATCGACAATATCGTTTTTTGAGCGAATCTCCTCCACCAGCTCTTCCGGATAATACATTGTCGTCCCCCCTAATAGATATCCCATGCATCCGGTATCATTATTTCTTTATATTTTTGCACGGCATAGCGGTCGGTCATGCCTGCCACATAATCGCAGACCGCCTGATATTCCGGCTCATGGTCTCTTCGTATCATATCCAGATATTCGTCCGGCAGCAGCTCCAGATGTCCTGCGTAGTAATAATAAAGTTGCTCGATCATCGCCTCCGCCTTCTTTTCCTCCCCCTTTGCCACAGGATTGGTATAGACGCTGCGGAACATATAGCTTCGTAACTCCGTCATGGCCGTCTGCACTTCCTCGGACATGCCAATCTCGGATTTACCCTCGCTGTGAATGATAATATCGTGAATCAGGGTATTCAGACGCTCCCGCGGACTGTGCCCGAGAATCGCGGTCAGCTCATACGGAATATCCTCTTCGCGGATGATGTGCCCGCGAATGGCGTCATCAATATCATGGTTAACATAGGCAATTTTATCGGAAAGCTGCACGATACGCCCCTCCAGCGTGTGCGGATGCCCTGAAGTCTGATGGTTGAGGATACCGTCCCGCACCTCCTTCGTCAGATTCAGACCCATCCCGTCCTTTTCCAGCCGTTCCACCACACGGATGCTTTGGAGATGATGTTCAAAGCCTCCAGGACACACACGATTTAATGCTCTCTCGCCGGCATGTCCGAACGGCGTGTGCCCCAAATCATGTCCCATGGCAATCGCCTCTGTCAAATCCTCGTTCAGTCTGAGAGCTTTGGCAATTGTGCGGGCATTCTGCGCCACCTCAAGTGTATGCGTCATGCGCGTGCGGTAGTGATCGCCCTCCGGTGCCAGAAACACCTGCGTTTTGCCCTTTAACCGCCGGAACGCCTTGCAATGTAAAATCCGGTCGCGGTCCCTCTGATACGCAGGGCGGATATCGCATGGCTCCTCCCACACATCGCGCCCCGTCGTCTCATCCGAAAACGCTGCGTATGGCGACAATATCTCATGCTCGCGTTTTTCCATTCTCTCCCGGATATTGAGCGTCAAATCCTCTGCATTCTCCACTGATATACCTCCCCGCTTCGACAATTTTTGTCCTCTAACAATAATATTCTGCAACTCCCTCTGAAAATCCTTTTTTTACAGAAATATT
>CAMALD010000033.1 GCA_945836355.1 uncultured Lachnospiraceae bacterium
TGAAAATGAGGTTTTTTATGGCAACCAAGAATTATTATTTAGTGGACACCGAGAATGTCGGTTCGACCTGGAAGGATTTGCTCCCTGCCAAAACGCAGGACGATCAGATTCTCCTCTTCTACACCGAGAATTCTCCCTATATGTCCTATACAGATCTGCAAATGATTTTGCAGTACCCGAACCAATTTGAACTGATTCGCTGCAACCCGGGCAAAAACGGACTTGATTTTCAGCTTGTCAGCTATCTCGGCTACTTGTTGTGTGGCTCCCCGGAGAGTCGTTTTGTCATTATTTCCAATGACAATGGTTTTGACGCCGTCGTTAAGTTCTGGACGGACAAGGGTATGTCCATTCTGCGTGGAAATACCTTTCACATACTCCATCCGGACGAGGTTGAAATGCAGCCGGACCACCATGAAGTGAATATCCGTTCCGGCCGTTACAGCCGCCGCAGGCGTTTGAGTCACAGCTACCGCAGCTCTTCCTATTCGGAAACCGACGGGCCTGCCGGAGCTTCCGTTACAGCAACTGCAAAATCCCCTGCTGTCCCGGTATCAATGACCATTTCACAGACAACACCGGCATTTGAACCGTCAAATGTGAACACCGTCAACGCAGCCCTTACCGCTGATCCGGTTGACAATATAGCAGCGCCTGAGATGGCTGCTCACACAGATACCGGTATTGTCTCGGAAAGCACCTTTACCATGACGGTAAAAGACAATTCCTTAAAAGCATGGGATCCTGCTCTGGCATCCGCAATCAGTGAGCCGGTGACGGAGATTTTTGCAGCGAACACTGCCGAAACTGCAGCCGAGTCTGTAACCGGTTCTGTAGATGAACCTGTGACTGAGCCTGCTGTCAAAAAACGCCGTACCCGCACCGCTTCAAGGAAATCAGCCAAGGCAGAGGAAACGGAAGCTTTCATCGCAGAGCCGCAGACCGAAGCAACGGTCCCGGAAGCTAATCCAGACACCTCCAAGCCTGCTGCCAGAGCGAAAAAGGCCTCTTCATCCCGCGCAAAGACAGGAAAAAGCAAAAAGACAGAGACAACACCGGAGATTAAGAAAGAAGTAAACTCGAGCGCAGAGCCTGAAGCAGCTGCCGAAGCTGCACCGGAAGCAACCGAAGAAGCAGCCTTAAAAGCGGAGCCGGAAGCAGCCACAGAAACAGGGACAAAGCGGAAGTCCGGAAAAACTGCTACAGCAAAGGACAGCTCCAAAGCTGCCGGAAAAACAGGCAGAACCAAAACAACTGCAAAATCTACCGAAAAGAAAAAGACTACAAAGAAGGCGACTGCCAATGCTGCAAGCCAAACGGATGATGAGAATGAGACAAATGTCGACGAC
Organism: uncultured Lachnospiraceae bacterium; assembly: GCA_945836355.1. GTDB lineage: Bacteria > Bacillota > Clostridia > Lachnospirales > Lachnospiraceae > RGIG4057. The sequence goes on from CAMALD010000033.1 coordinate 1,350, forward strand.
AAGGCAGAAGCTTCTGTAACAGAAGAATCTTCCTATGAAAACCAGGCGACCAAGCCTGCCCGCGGCAGACGCAAAAAAGCCACGCCCGAGTTCGCCGGCGCTACCATCACCGAGAAAGCTGCCATTGTGCGCAGATATCTTCCGGCATCCTTTTTAGAGGAGCCGGATAGTATGGATATCGTTACCGATATTGTATTCGGACATGACACCACCAATCATCACCAGCTCCATCTTGCCTTTGTCAAGAGCTTTGGCGATGAGCGCGGAACCGTGCTGTACAAAGCATTTCGTCCGCATTTGGCCGAGGTAAGAGCCCTGGCCGCAAAATAAGATTTAATACAAATCATAACACCGACACCGGACAAAGCGCCCATGAGATAAACGAAACCAAATCTCATGGGCGCTTCTTTACTTAATCTGCTTATTACAATCTATTAGTTACAGAACATCCTTGACTGCTGCAACTACGTTCTCAGTCGTGAAGCCAAACTTCTTGAACAGGGTTGCTGCCGGAGCGGATGCGCCAAAGCCCTTCATGGTAACGGTCTTACCATCCAGACCTACATACTTGCCCCAGCCGAAATCGCCGAGCGCCTCGACAGCAACTCTTGCGCGAACGGACTTCGGAAGTACGGACTCCTTGTATTCCTCGGACTGCTCCTCGAATACATCCATCGAAGGCATGGATACCACGCGTACATCGATGCCCTCCTTTGCAAGCTCAGCCTTAGCCTCAACCGCAAGGGATACCTCAGAACCACTTGCAATAATGATTGCATCCGGTGTAGCCTTGGTGGAATCCTCAAGAACATATGCACCCTTCAGAGCTTCCTTGGAGGAACCTGCTAACTGAGGCAGATTCTGTCTGGTAAGTACAAGTGCGGTAGGAGTCTCCATGGAGGTTACTGCAGAGTACCAGGAAGCGATGGTCTCGGTTGCATCTGCCGGACGGAATACGTGGAAGTTCGGCATGGAGCGAAGCATAGCGAGCTGCTCAATCGGCTCGTGGGTCGGTCCATCCTCACCGACACCGATACTGTCGTGTGTCAGCACGTATACAGTCGGAATCTTCATGATGGAAGAAAGTCTTGCCATCGGCTTAACATAATCGCTGAATACGAAGAAGGTGGATACGAAAGCACGCAGACCATGCAGCGTCATACCGTTTCCGATGGCTGCCATTGCAAGCTCTCTGACACCAAAGTGCATATTTCTGCCGGCATAATCTGCCTTGGAGAAATCGCCCATATCCTTCATGTAGGTCTTGGTAGACGGGGAAAGGTCTGCAGCACCGCCCATCAGGTTCGGTACCTTGTCCTTCAAACGGTTGATAACAACACCGGAAAGGTTACGTGTAGCTTCCGGCTTCTCATCGTATGCCCAGAACTCTTCATCGTCGATCAGCTTTTTAGCGATCTCCATGTCGAATTCCTCATCCCATGCCTTCTTCATCTCCGGATACTTTGCGCAGTACTCGGCAAACATCTTGTTCCAGGAATCCTCAACCTTTGCCTTCTCTGCAGCGATTGCCTTATAGTTAGCGTATACTTCATCCGGTACGAAGAACGGCTCGGTGCTCGGCCATCCGAGGTTTTCCTTAAGAGCGATTACATTCTCCTCACCGAGAGGCTCACCGTGAGCACTTGCCTTGCCCTGCTTAGCCGGGCAGCCAAAACCAATCTGTGTCTTAACGGTAATCATGGTAGGACGGGTCTTGTCAGCCTTTGCCTCCTCGATTGCCTTGCCAATCTCTTCTAAGTTATTGCCATCCTCTACAACAAGTGTCTGGAAGCCGAATGCCTCGAAACGCTTCTTCACATCCTCGGTGAAGGCGATATCGGTGCTTCCCTCGATGGAAATCTGGTTGGAATCGTAGAGAACAATCAGCTTGTTAAGACCTAAAGTGCCTGCAAGGGAGAATGCCTCGGAAGAGATACCTTCCATCATACATCCGTCGCCACCGAGCACATAGGTGTAGTGATCCACCACCGGATATCCCTCTTTGTTGAACTTTGCTGCAAGATGTGCCTCTGCGATAGCCATACCGACTGCCATACCCATACCTGCGCCAAGAGGTCCTGTGGTAGCCTCAACGCCTCTGGTATGACGGTACTCCGGATGACCCGGAGTCAGGGAATCCAGCTGACGGAACTGCATCAGATCTTCCTTTGTCAGACCGTAGCCGAACAGATGAAGAAGAGAATACAATAAAGTGGAACCATGTCCGCCGGAGAGAATGAAACGGTCTCTGTTCGGCCAGTCCGGGTTAGCCGGATTGTGGTTCATATGCTTTGCCCAAAGCTCATAAGCCATTGCTGCGCTGCCAAGCGGAAGACCCGGATGACCGGACTTTGCCTTCTGTACAGCATCTGCTGCCAGCACGCGAATCGCATTTACAGACATTGTATCAATATTGCTCATTATGTAATTCCTCCGAATCGATTATTTATTAGTCCTGCTTACCGAAAACTGCCTCGTAGTCCTTCTTGAACTTCTCGATACCCTGATCGGTGAGCGGATGCTTGGTGCACTGTACGATTACGCTGTACGGAACGGTAGCGATATCAGCACCTGCAAGTGCGCAGTCGGTGATGTGGATCGGGTTGCGGACACTTGCTGCGATAATCTCGGTCTCTAAACCGTAGATATTGAAGATATCAGCGATGTTGCGGATAAGATCGATACCCGGTGTGGAGATGTCGTCCAGACGGCCAAGGAACGGAGAAACATAAGTAGCGCCTGCTCTTGCAGCAAGAAGTGCCTGGTTAGCGGAGAAGATCAAGGTAACATTTGTCTTGATACCCTCAGCAGCAAGAACCTTAACAGCCTTTAAGCCCTCAACGGTCATCGGAATCTTAACTACCATGTTCGGATGAATCTTAGCGATCTCGCGGCCCTCTTTGATCATGCCCTCAGCGTCTGTCGTAGTAGCCTTAACCTCGCCGCTGATCGGTCCGTCAACGATGGAAGTAATCTCCTTGATAACCTCGTTGAAATCTCTGCCCTCTTTTGCAATGAGGGAAGGGTTTGTGGTAACACCACAGATGACACCCATGTCATTTGCCTTTCTGATATCATCTACATTGGCTGTGTCGATAAAAAACTTCATTTTGAAATCCTCCTTTGGTGGTTATATCTTTTTGTATTATACATTTTTATGTAAAATACATTTACCTACTATATTTTATACTACAAAACTTTCAATACCGCAAGTGAAATATAGCTTTCTTATGCGCAAAATATGCTCACATAATTATGGAAGCTGCTCCAGGGCAGTCATACACTCCCTCATAACCTTTGCGATATCATCATTGATTACCAGATCCGCGCGGGAATCCGCCGAAGTCATCGTTTTATTAATAAGTACCAGGGATTTGCCCTGGAAATAGTCTATCAACCCCGCAGCCGGGTACACCACAAGGGAGGTTCCTCCGATAATCAGCGTATCAGCGGCAATAATTGCATTCACCGCGCCCGAAAGGGTTTCCTGATTCAGTCCTTCCTCATAAAGCACCACATCCGGCTTGATGATCTCACCGCAGATGTCACAATGCGGCACTCCTTCTGCCTGATACACCTTTTCCGCCGGATAAAACCTGCCGCATTCCGTACAGTAATTGCGATGTACCGAACCATGCAGCTCGTATACCCGCCTGCTTCCCGCCGCCTGATGAAGACCGTCGATATTCTGCGTCACCACAGCTCTGATTTTTCCCATCTCTTCCAGCTTTGCCAGTGCCAGATGACAGTCATTCGGCTTTGCGTCCGGATAAATCAGATGATGCTTGTAAAAATCAAAAAATTCTTCCGGATAATGCACATAAAACGTATGCGAAACCAACTGCTCCGGGGTCAGATGCGCGCGCAGCTTCTGGCTGAAAATACCGTCAGAGCTGCGAAAATCCGGGATGCCGCTCGCTGTAGACACTCCTGCTCCGCCAAAAAAAACAATTCGTTCACTGTCATTGATAATCTTTGCAAGCTGTCTTATTTTTTTATTCATACCCGCTCCTTTTACCTTTTACAACAGCTGTCTTTTTCAAAACTCGCATTCCCACTTTTGCCTTCGCGCCTATTATAGCATTGTTTTGGGTTGTACTCAAGAGAGGATTTTGAAAGCCCTCCCATCTTGAAGATTTCCATAAAAAATGATACAATAGCGCTATGTTTTTCAAGGAAGTCTTTAAGTAATGTCGAAAAATACGGGAGATAACTGCTATGGAACAAAAACTAATTGATGCCTATGTCAGCATACTAAAAGAAGAACTGGTACCCGCAATGGGCTGTACCGAACCGATTGCCATCGCTTACGCCGCTGCCGTGGCAAGGGATACCTTAGGCGCGTTGCCGGAGCGCATTTTCCTTGCCGTCAGCGGGAATATTATCAAAAACGTTAAAAGTGTAATTGTGCCCCACACCGGCGGATTAAAGGGCATTGCAGCCTCATGTGCAGCGGGTATCATTGCCGGGGATGCCGGGCGCGAGCTTGAAGTCATTGCCGAGGTATCCGCAGAGCAGATTGCACAGATTTCCAGCTATATGGAAACAGCCTCCATCACCGTCACCCAAAGCACCTCCGATTACATTTTTGACATTGAAGTACACGTATATGCAGGCGAACATAATGCCGTCTGCCGCATTGCCGGTTTTCATACCAACATTGTACATATCGAAAAGGACGGAGCGGTACTGCAGCATACCGATTACTCCGAAGAGGCAGACGATACTCCATCAGCTTGTAAACATACGGACACCGACAATCCCGCCGCAAACACCTGCGCAGACACACCGTCAGCCTCCCACACAGACCGCAGCCTGCTCACTGTAGAAAACATTGTCCGCTTTGCAGACGAAGTCGATCTTGCCCTGGTGCATGATACCATTGCACTACAGATTCAATACAACACCGCCATTGCCGAGGAAGGACTTGCTCATGGCTACGGTGCCCAAATCGGCCGCATCCTGCTGCGCTCCTACGGAAATACCGTGCAGAATCGTGCTAAGGCAATGGCTGCTGCCGGTTCCGATGCCCGCATGAACGGCTGTGAACTCCCTGTCATCATCAATTCAGGGAGCGGCAACCAGGGCATGACTGCATCCCTTCCGGTAATTGTATATGCCGGAGAACTCGGAGTATCCGATGAGCTTTTATACCGGGCATTGATAATCTCCAATCTGGTAACCATCCACTTGAAAACCGGCATCGGCAGGCTTTCCGCCTATTGCGGAGCCACCAGTGCAGGCTGCGGGGCAGGAGCCGGTATTGCTTATCTTTATGGGGGACGCTACCGTGAAATCGCCCATACCATCGTCAACGCCGTCGCAATCAACTCCGGCGTCATCTGTGACGGAGCCAAGGCAAGCTGCGCCGCAAAGATTGCTTCCGCGGTGGAAGCCGGTCTGCTTGGCATGCAGATGTTTTTTCACGGCAGCCAGTTCCGGGATGGGGATGGCATCGTCTCCAAAGACGTTGAAAACACAATACACAATGTCGGATCTCTTGCGCATGAAGGCATGCGCGAGACAGATAAAGAAATTATCCAGTTAATGATACAGAAAATATAGAAAAGAGGCTGCCATGACACTTCAGCAGGTAATGAGCCACGTTCGCCGTGCGCTTGACGATTACAATATGATTGAGGAGGGAGACCGTATCGCCGTCGGCATTTCCGGCGGCAAGGACAGTCTCACCCTCCTGTACGCCCTGCACGGACTGATGCGCTACTATCCAAGGCACTTCTCACTGTACGCCGTCACCGTCGACTTAGGGTTTGACAATCTGGATCTGACCCGGATTCAGGAATTGTGCAGTGAATTGAATATCCCCTATACCATCGTCCGGACGGAAATCGGCAAAATCGTATTTGATGAGCGCAGGGAGGATAATCCCTGCTCTCTCTGCGCAAAAATGCGCAAGGGCGCGCTGAACAACACAATGAAGGAGCTCGGCTGCAACAAGATTGCATACGCGCACCACCGCGACGATGTCATCGCCACCATGTTCCTCTCCATGTTTTATGAGGGACGCTTCCAGACCATCGAGCCCGTGACCTATCTCGACCAGACCGGTCTCACGGTCATCCGCCCCCTTTTGTACATGAAGGAAGCGGATGTGATTGGTTTTACCCGCAAGGCAAAGCTCCCGGTAGTCAAAAGCCCATGCCCTGCCAACGGAAAAACCAGACGCCGGTACATCGAGGATATGATGCACCGGCTGAATCAGGAAAATCCGGGCATCCATGACCGCATCTTTACCGCAATCAAGCACTCAAAAATGAACGGGTGGGACTAAACCCCACCCGTTTTCTTATCGTTTTCTTATCGCTTTCATATCGTTTTCCTCTCCGATACCTTCCCTTCCTCTGCCCGGACTCTATTCTCCCGGCTCCATCCGGCTTTCATCGCGCTTCAGCAGCCTCCGGTATGTCAGGTCAATCAAAAACGCCCCAAGAGGCGCCGTAATCAGAATCGCCAGCACCGCCACGGTCAGCACCGCATTGCCGCAGCCCAGCCCCATCGCCAGCGGGACACCCCCGATTGCAGCCTGCACGGTCGCCTTCGGCATATAGGCAATCATGCTGAACAATCTTTCTCTGCCGGTCAGCTCTGTGCGCAGCAGACAGAGAAACACGCCAAGCATCCGAAACGCCAGCACGCCGAAAATCAAAAGCACGGCTGCAGCGCCTGCCCCGGCTGCGTAGTCCAGATCGACCGTCGCGCCTACTAAGATAAACAACAGCAGCTCCGCACCAACCCAGAGCTTATTAAAGCGCACCGCAAGGCGGTCTGCCGCCACCCGCCTTTTTTCCCTTAGCATAATTCCTACTGCCATAATCGCAATCAGCGCGGAAAACGGCACATACTGTGAACACTTACTCTCCACTGCATCAAGAAGAAAGAAGGTGCTCATGAGGATAATCATTTTCACGGTATCGCGGATATGTACCTTCTCGAAATACAGGGCAAACAAACGTCCCAAAAGCAGACCGACGGCAACACCAAGCAGAATGGATACCGGGATTTTGACAAGGTCCGTCCAGGACACCGCCGGGACCGTACCGGCAACTGTACCCACTGCCCGGCTCGCACCTGCACTTGTCTTCCCTGCAGCCACTCCTGCTGCCTCCACCCTCCGGGCAAGATTGCTGAAAATCGAAAACAGCACAATGACAAACACATCATCCACCGAGGCAGCCGCCAGAATCATCTGCGGGATGCCCTTCTTCGTGCCGTAGCCCTCCTCCATCAGCCGTATCATCTTCGGTACAATCACTGCCGGAGACACCGCCGCGATAACCGCGCCCATCACCAGGGCATCCTCCACCGAAATGCCCATCAGCCTCGGAGCCAGCAGCACCATTCCAAGCATCTCAAAGCACGCCGGCACAAAGCACATCAGTACCGCCGGACGCCCCACCCTTTTCAGGTCTGAAATATCCAGCGACAACCCGGCGCGCGTCAGAATGATAATCAGCGCAATCCGCCGCAGCTCCGACGAAATATCCAGAATATGCCCGTCAATCAAATCCAGCATTTGCGGTCCGAGTAAAATCCCGACAAGAAGCATTCCAAACAGCGCAGGCAGCCGCAGCCGCTTGCACAGCCATCCCACGGCAATACCGCAAAGCATCATTAGTGCCAGACTAAATAACATACCCATTCCCCTTTTCCAAAATATTGAATCCCGCTCGCAGCGATTTCCTAAAATGCAAAAAGCCGACTTCCCCTGCACAGCGCAGAAGTCATCAGCTTCATCAGCGGTTTTAGGATAAACCTACGGGAGAACCTCATTCCCTTGTTTTTAATATAATCAACGTAATACCTTTTGTCAAGCAGATTTCTCTTGCTTGAGTTTCTGCATTTTTTCACTGCTTAGTCATTACAGAAAACACGGTACAAACTGCGAAAACTCAAGTATTTCTCTTGACAAAGCGGGGAAATCCG
>CAMALD010000034.1 GCA_945836355.1 uncultured Lachnospiraceae bacterium
ACAGCAGATAACCAGCAAAAGCAGATGGTGAAGTGTGGTCCGGGCACACAGAAATTCGTAAGCGCGGAAAAAAAACGAAGCAGTCGCCAGAAGGATGATGGATGGCGTAACGATGGAGCTGACGGCATTGAAAGTAAACGGAACTGTGCGGCGGATGAGTGCGAGGTCGAACAGGTTCATAAACAACTGGCTGGTCATCAGGCTGATGAAATAGCCGTAGACGGAATAGCGCGGAATCAGTACACCGAACAGAATCACACGCATAGACAGACCGATGACGGAGGAGAGAAAGGTGAGATTCATTCTCCCGAGACCGTTTAATATGCTGGAAAATGTGGTCGAAACATAGAGAAAAGGGCATAGAAAGGAAAGGCAGGCAAGATAGGTGCCTGCCCTTTTTTCGGAAAACACCACAGTGCCCAGCTCTTCCCCGAAAAAGAAGAAGAGAAAGCCTGCGGATAATCCCAGAAGGACACTGTATTTGACCGATACGGAAACGGCATGTGACAAGCGCTCCCTGTTTTGCTGCGCATCGGCTTCCGAGATGGCGGGCAGAAGCAGTACCGAAAGGGAATTGGTCAGTGTGCCGGGAAACATCAGAAAGGACATGGTCATGCCGGTCAGGATGCCAAATATACTAAGGGCGTCATCACGGGATAACCCAAAACGGCGCAGGGTGAGCGGAACGATGAAGGTCTCAAAGCTATGCAGTACGTTAATAAACAGGCGATTACTGGTAAGGGGAAGGCTTATTCTGAGGAGGGATTTCATGTCGGCAAGACTTCTTCCCGATTTTTCTGAAGGCAGCGGGCGCGCCCCATCCTGCATTTTATGCTTCAAAATGACTGTCCCGGTAATGCAGTACAGACAGGAAAAAATCTCACCTGCCAGCAGGGCGATGATGGCAAGCTCACAGGTGACGGGTAGAAGAGCAGATATGGTAAACAGGAAGCATACGCGGACCGACTGTTCGGCCAGCTGCGAGGTGGCAGGAATGAAAGCGCGTTTTATGCCATAGCAATACCCGTGGACGCAGGAGGTAATGCCACAAAACGGAAAGGCGAGGGACAATAAGCGCAGGCTTTCGGTACAAGCAATCTCCTTTAAATAATGTTTTGCAACGATGCCGCTGCCAAAGAACAGGAGGACGGACAGGAGCAGGGCACTGCCGACGGACAGAAGTACAGCGTCCAAAAAATAGCGGTGGGAGCGCTTGGTGTCCCGCAGACTTTCGGCTTCTGCAATTAATTTGGAAAGGGCTGTCTGGATGCCGGAGGCAAAGATAGTAAAGCAGATTCCGTATACCGGAAAAATCAGCTGATAGACACCGAGCGTTTTTGCACCGAGAGCATTGGAAAGGAAAATCCGATAGAAAAAGCCAATCACGCGGGTAGTAAGCCCGGATAGTGTCAGGAACAGGGTTCCGAGAATTAATTTATTTTTCATATAAACTCCGGACCGGAAACCGTATGCAGGTTATTCCGATATGTATAAACCAAGGGATTAATATAATATATGCCTTTGAAAAACTGGTTTATGCGGAAACTTGGGTGGAAACCGGCTTGCATGCATATATGGAATGATGTATAATTTTTTTGCCTGAGGCTTGTGGAGAAATGAAATCCGGGGCATCTGCTGCATATAATAAGTTAGGTTAAATGGTCTGTGTGCAGCGGACGTATCCTTACAGGAGGGCAGAATATGAGAAATATGATTTATCTGGATAATGCGGCGACTACCAGAGTCAGCGAAGGCGCTTTAGAGGCTATGCTGCCGTATTTTGCGGAGCAGTACGGCAATCCCTCCGGTATCTATGAGTTTGCGACCAGAAATAAGAAAGCGATTAACAGGGCGCGTGAGGAAATTGCCGGAGTGATTGACTGTAACCCTGCGGAGATTTATTTTACCTCGGGCGGCTCGGAGGCGGACAACTGGGCATTGTGCAAGGTTGCGGAGCTGATGAGAGAAAAAGGCAGACATATCATTACAACGAAGATAGAGCACCATGCGATTTTGCATGCCTGCGAGTGGCTGGAAAAACAGGGCTGCCGGATTAGCTATATCGGAGTGGATGAGCAGGGAATGGTAAAGCTGGATGAATTGGAGCGTGCCATCACGAGGGATACGATACTGATTTCGGTCATGACGGCAAACAATGAGATTGGTACCATACAGCCAATCATGCGCATTGGTCAGATTGCCAGAAAGCATAATATCTTATTTCATACGGATGCGGTTCAGGCGGTGGGGCATGTGCCGGTTTCGGTCAGAAAATGCGGAATTGATCTATTGTCTGCCAGCGGACATAAATTCAACGGACCGAAGGGTGTTGGTTTTTTATATATGCGAAACGATATTCCCATGTCTTCGTTTATTCATGGAGGCGGGCAGGAGCGCGGCAGGCGTGCGGGCACGGAAAATGTGCCGGGTATTGTCGGAATGGGGCAGGCCATAAAAGAAGCAGCCCGGATGATGAGCCAGAGAGCAAAACAGGAACAGAGGCTGCGGGATTATTTTATGAATGAGGTGCTGCGCAGAATTCCTTATGCGAGGGTGAACGGCAGCCGCAGAAACCGTTTGCCTAACAACGTGAATTTCAGCTTTCAGTTTGCGGAGGGGGAATCGATTCTTATCATGCTGGATGCGAAGGGCATATGTGCATCCAGCGGTTCCGCCTGTACCACGGGGTCAACCGCCCCTTCACATGTGCTGATGGCACTCGGCCTGCCGGAAGAGCTGGCGCATGGCTCCATAAGATTTACGCTCGGGCAGGATACTACGAAGGAAGAAATTGATTATGTGATTGATGAGTTGGAGAAAATAATTGCACAGCTTCGCGAGATGTCCCCGTTTTACACTGAATTGAGCGGAGAAAATAAAAAATAGCCGACGCTAAGAGCGGTTGCTTTGATAAAAGAACGAATGGAGGAAGACAGTGTGGCTTTACGAGGAAAGGTAGTAGTGGGAATGTCGGGAGGCGTGGATTCTTCGGTAGCGGCTTACCTGTTAAAGGAGGCAGGGTACGAGGTAATCGGCGTGACCATGCAGATATGGCAGGAGCAGGATACGGAGACGGTGGAGACGGAAGGCGGCTGCTGCGGGTTGAGTGCGGTAGACGACGCACGACGCGTGGCGATGGAGCTGGGGATACCCTACTATGTCATGAATTTCCGCAAGGATTTCGAAAAGAATGTAATTGAATATTTTGTGCGGGAATATCAGGCAGGGCGTACTCCGAACCCATGCATTGCGTGTAACCGATATGTAAAGTGGGAGTCGCTGCTGCAAAGAAGTATGCAGCTTGGTGCCGATTTTATTGCGACAGGGCACTATGCACGTATCGAGGAGCTGCCGAATGGTCGGTATGCCATACGCAATTCGGTGACGGCTGCCAAGGACCAGACGTATGCGCTTTATAATCTGACACAGGAGCAGTTAAAACACACCCTGATGCCGGTCGGAGAGTACGAGAAGGATAGGGTGCGCGAGATTGCAAGAAAAGCAGGACTTCCGGTGGCAGGCAAGCCGGACAGTCAGGAAATCTGCTTTGTGCAGAATAATGATTACGCGGGATTTATTGAGAACTACAGCGGGCAGCCCTGTGTCCCGGGAAATTTTGTGGATCGGCGCGGAAATGTGATGGGACGTCATAAGGGCATTATCCATTATACGGTGGGACAGCGAAAGGGACTTGGTTTATCCTTAAAGGAGCCGGCATTTGTGCTGGAGCTGCGCCCGGATACCAACGAGGTGGTGCTCGGATACGGAGAGGAGATTTTTGCAGAGGAGGCGGTTGCCGCGCACGTTAATATGATGAGCCGGGCAGATTTTGTGGATGGCATGTCAGTGACGGCGAAAATCCGTTACAATCACAGGGGCGCATCCGCAAAAATCTATCATGCCGGTGACGGAATGCTTCGCTGCGTATTTGATGAAAAACAGCGCGCAGTCACCCCGGGACAGGCTTTGGTGCTGTACGAGGGTGAGTATGTGCTCGGCGGCGGAACCATACAGCGGTAACCGGCTGCAAGAAGTGTGCGGTAAAACAGACGCGCAGAAAAATGCAGCATTACCGTACAGCCGCTACAACGGCTGAAATTCCGGTTTGCACTTTCGGTAGACGGTATAGTAGCGATAACCAAGAGACAGCAGAAGCTCTCTCGCACGGGCAAAGTCATAGGCAAGCTGCTCCGGTGCATGTCCGTCCGAGCCGATGGTCAGAAGCTCGCCGCCGAGCTCTTTGTAGCGGACAAGAAGCTCCGGGCGCGGGTGCGCGTATGCCAGACCGTATTTGTAGCCGGCGGTATTGAGCTCAATGCCGCGGCCTTCGGCGATTAGCAGCCGGAATGCCTCATCAATGATATCAAGATAGTCGGAATACGGATAATCCTTTGTTTTACCCGGCAGATAGCGGACAAGATAGTCCAGATGACCATATACCTGAAACATATCGTAGTGCCGGATGTTTTCCAAAATGGATTCAAAGTATGCACGCAGTCCTTCGGTTTCGCTGTGGGTATGCCAGTATTCGGGATAATAGGGGTCGATATACTCTAAAACATGTGTGGAACCAATCAATTGGTCAAACGGATACTTCCCGGCAAGCTCATGGTAATAATCGACACAGAGAGGGCGGATATCCGGTTCGTTCCGCAGTCCGAGCTCGATGCCGGACAAAATCTCAATTGTATTGCCGTAGCGCATGCGGCATTCGTCCAGCTTGTCAAAATATGTGTCCACATCAAACACAAAGCTCATATCATATTGTTTTGGAAAAAGATAGTCCATGTGGTCGGTGATGCAGATGGTTTTCAGACCGAGCGAGACAGCGCGCTCAATCATGCTTTCCATGGGAGCAATGGAATCGCTGGAAAAGGATGTGTGGTTGTGGCAGTCGGCAAGTATCATAAAGTCCTCCGTCAGGTTAATCTGAGAGCAGTGTGAGTCCGGCAAGGGACGGGGAAGCCATCAGAGAATAGTTAGTATAGTATACGACAAAGCCGGGCTTGGCACCGTTCGGCTTTTTTATATTGCGCTTTTCAGCATAGTCGATTTCCACTTTATCGGCATCCTTCCCTTTGGAATAATAGGCGGCAAGATTTCCGGCCTCCTCGTATACGCGGTCCGGCAGCGGCTCTCCCTTGGAGCGGACAATCACGTGGGAGCCCGGGATGCCCTTAGCATGGAACCACCAGTCATTGCCGGAGGCAAACTGGAAGGTCAGCTCGTCGTTCTGGTAATTGTTTTTGCCTACATAGATGTCGTATCCGTCCGAAGAGCGATAGTGGAACGGGCGGCTGGTAATCTTTGGCTTTTTCGAAGGCTTTTTGCCGTTCTTATCGCGCAGATAATGCCGTTTGATGTAACCATAGTCCATCATCTCTTCCTTCAGCTGTGCCAGATCCTCCTCAGAGTCTGCGATATCCAGCGCTGTGCGGATGGAGTCAAGATGCTCGAGCTCTGCCTTTGTCTCTTCGGTCAGGCGGGTGAGCGCTTCGTGGGTACGTTTTAGCTTGGCGTATTTATCAAAATAACGCTTGGCGTTGTCAATCGCGGAAAGCTCCGGTTCCAACGGAATCGTGATGTCCTCGTTGGTGTAATAGTTGAGCACGGTTGCATTCTTCTCACCCGGAGCAAGCGAGTAGCCGTAGGTGGTGAGGAGTTCGCCATAGATGCGGTATTTTTCACGTTTTTTGGTGTCGTCGAGCTGCTTTAACTGCAAATCGTACTTTTTGCTGTCGCGCTCGATGGCATTAGCGATAATTTTGCGCAGATCTGCGGATTTCTGGCGGATGACGGTCAGCTTGTTGCGCGAAGAGTAGTAGTTTTCCAACAGCGCAGAAACGGATTCATAATGCTCGGTGCGGGTGTTGGAAAAGTCCTCGTAGCAGTGAAGCGGCAGGGAGGAAAACTCGGTCGGGGCATCCTCCTGATAGATGATGTTCGGATGAAATCCGCCGTTCTGAATCTGTGATATCATACCGGAAAGCGTGCGGAATAGATGCAGCTGATATTCCTCCGGGAGGGAGGAGAGCGGTACCGAAGCATCAATGCCGGACTCGTAGCAGAGTTCATTTGCAATCAGAGGACTGAAACCGGTCAGACTCTGGTAGATTGCAGAGCAAGCCGGGAGAGGCTTCGGCACGATGTGGTGAAAGAAAGCCTCCTCGGTCAGCGTCAGCGGGTCGAGCTTTTCCTGCGTTTTCGGGATAAAATACTCCCTGCCCGGAAGCACCTCGCGTACGGAGCTGACAGCACCGGATACATGCTTGATGCTGTCCACAATGCGGTAGTTTTCATCGCAGAAGATGATATTGCTGTGTTTTCCCATGATTTCCACCATCAGATGCTTTTTGCACAGATCACCCATCTCGTCTAAATGCTCAATGGTAAAGTCGATGATGCGCTCCAGCCCCGGCTGGGTGATGGAGAGAATGCGCGCACTGTTAAAATGTTTGCGAAGGAGCATGCAGAAATTAGGCGCGGTCATAGGATTCGGTTTGTTGGTGTCGGTCAGGTAGACGAGCGGCAGGGATGCACAAGCCGATAAAAACAGTTTATATGTGTCATAGTTTTTTACGGACAGAATCAATTCTTCCTTCTCGGGCTGGCTGATTTTGACAATACGGCCGCCGGTCAGCTTTTGATTGAGCTCCTGTACCAGATTTGCAATTACAATTCCGTCGAATGCCATAGCAGAATACCTCCATATCAGTGTATCGGTTTAAGTCGCAAAATAGTCGTGAAAAAGCAGTGCAAGCGACATATATATGCGAGCGTAGTAGTCGTTGAGATTTAGGTCGCACAGATTTTGTATTTTATCCAGCCGTTTCATGAGAGTGTGCCGGTGAATGAACAAACGCTCGGCTGTGCGGGAAATATTGCAGCAGTCTGCCAGATAGATACGCAGCGTATGCACGTAGTTGGTGCCGTTTGTGCGGTCATAGGCAAGTAAAAGCTGCAGCGGTTTGTTGTCCAGTACAATGGAGTATTCATTCCGGTGCAGAATGCCGAACATGCGCACGAAGGTCAGTGTCTCATACGAGCAGACTCCGCGGCGCGCCTGAATGTCATACAAAAGCTCCAGACATTCCACAGCTTCGGTTAGTGTGTGGGTGGCGTTGGTCTGATCCGCAAATTTACTTACGCCGATGTAATAGTTACAGTTGTCCTGTTCGGAAATGAAATGCAGTTCAATATTAAGAGCGTACAGGACGGACTGATAGTCATCCGACTCGGAAAAGGTGAGGAGAAAGGCTGCGCAGCCGTTGTCAGATAGACGATGGCACACCTGCTTGGTCTGAACACTTAAGAAGGAGCGGAGCCGGTTCAGGTTTTTCACAAATAAGGCAGCGGAGGCGCTGTCCGGGGAAATCGGCTCGATGAGAAAAAGCAGGGTGACGGCATCGTCGCGGCGAAGAGCTGCCTGCTGTTCGGTGAGCATGGAGGCAAGCAGCGGTTCATATCTGTTTTTGTGGTTTACGGCAAAGGAAGTAAGCTGTGTCATGTGGCTCTCCGTTTGTGGTTTTGGTGGAAGATATCGGGTTACGTGCAGCCGGAAAGAAAAGCGGGCGCATCCTTAGCGGAGCGATTTTACATAATAGAAAAATGTCGCAATTTCATATTATGTAAGAAAACAGGCAGGGTACCGAAGAACGGGTGTCCTGCCTGTGAAAAATCCGGGGATAATTATTCAGCGTCCTCAGTCTGAATCGAGGCGAGGTTTAGATTATCCTTGCTGTCGTTGAGAGGATAGTTGTCATACATTGGAGTGATGTAATCGGAAACGGCATCGCTTGCAAGAGTATCGGAAATGGTCTCGTTGGTGTCCTCAGGACAGGTCCTTGCAAGGAAGGAGACAATGTGGTAAGAGCTTCCGGCCTCGTCGGCAATCACTTCCGTGTCCATAGGAGCGCGCTTCTCATCAAACAGCCAATCTCTGTATGCGGTATCTGCCGAACTGAATTTGGTATTCTCATGGAGAGAAGGATCGGTATTCTCCTCGGTGTCGGCATCGGTGTCCTCATCCTCGGAAGCCTCGGTGTTCTCGTCTGCTTTATTGTACTCGGTGTAGAGGTCTGCGAAAGACTCTCCGGCATCAAGGCGGGTCTTAAATTCGTCTGCTGCGGCCTTTGCCTTTTCCATTGCAGCCTTGATGTCCTCCTCGGAAGCGTTCTCGGCAACCTCTGCAGCAACCTCGAAAGCCTGATAGTTCACAGTGTCATAGCTGTTCTTGTTTTCGTTGTAGTATGAGGTCACCTCATCCTCCGATGGCTTATTCTGCTCAAGAAGATATTCGTTGTGCTTTCCTGCTGTCAGATAAACGGTAAGGGCGTTCTCAAGAGTGGATTTGGATGCATAAGCGCCGAAGGTATCCTTGAGATACTGGGACAGGGACTGCTCATTTTCCTGTGCGCTCGCGGATAGGGAATCATAAAACTCGGTAATCTCAGAGGATACATCATAGGTGAGTCCCTTTGTCTTGGCGTCGTCAGCCAATGCAAAGCACTGTACCAAATTCTCAACGGTCATCTGGTCAAAGAACTGCTGCCAGGTCTCATTTTCACTGTATGCCTGCTCGGAAAGAGCTTTGGAAGTATCAATCATGCCAAAGTAGGAGTACATACTTCTGGCATAGCTGGTGAAGGTGTTGAAGTAAAAATTGTATTCAATCTTATTGACGGAATGCTCACCAATGCGGAAGTATTCCTTTTTTGCGTTGACCCGCTTGGTAATCGGGACAGCGACGATAATCAATACAGCAATGACAAGCACAGCGACTGCCGTGATGCGGGAGATTGTGCGCTGGCGCTTCTCGCGGGCAGCAGCCTCCTTTCTCGCCTGTACCTTGCGGTCGTATTTGGTCATTTTCTTTTCGGTGGCTTCTGCGTTTGCCGAAGTCTGGTTTTTCTGGTTACTCATTTTGTTGTTCCTCCGTTTCAGCCGCGCGGGCGGCATCATTTTTGATGTTATATTACATGGGCTGTAAATCTGTCTGTATATCATACCGCATTTGACGGAAATAATAAAGAGATTTCACAGTTTTTTCATTATATAATTTTTTTGTCAGAAATGCAAGGATATTTGGGCTTGAGTTTTCGCATTTTGTATCCGCGTTTCCCGCTGCTGTGTGCCGGAGGTTTG
>CAMALD010000035.1 GCA_945836355.1 uncultured Lachnospiraceae bacterium
TAAACAGGCTGCGGGATTATCTTGTGAACGAGATAAAAGGGGAGCTTTGCATTTCATTGCCCGAATAATGCATCTTACTTTCAAAAACTTGCGGTGCCGCCCGCAGGATGATATAATCGCAGGCAAATGCAGGAAGCAAAGAATAGCAGCATAGAGACATAGGAGGATAGGATGGGAAATATTATTGAAATCAGCCATTTACACAAAAGTTTTGGTGATGTGAAGGCAGTTAACGACCTCAGTTTTCGTGTAAAGGAGGGAGAGCTCTTTGCGTTTTTGGGCGTGAACGGTGCGGGAAAGAGCACAACCATCGGCATGATGTGCGGACAGATTGCAAAGGATGCCGGGGAGATTGTAATCGACGGAAAGAATGCAGCGAACAGTATGGAGCAGATTAAGAAGGATCTTGGAGTCGTATTCCAGAATTCCGTGCTGGACAAACCGCTTTCCGTGCTGGACAATCTGAAAAACCGTGCAGCCCTTTACGGAATTGCAGGGAAAGAATTTGATAAGCGCCTTGCAGAGCTGGATAAGCTGCTTGGCCTGAATGATATCCTGAAACGTCCGGTAGGCAAGCTTTCCGGCGGACAGCGCCGCAGAGTGGATATCGCGCGAGCCATACTGCACGCTCCGAAGATTCTGATTCTCGATGAGCCGACGACGGGGCTTGACCCGCAGACCAGGCAGACCGTTTGGAAAGTGGTGGAAAACCTTCGCAAAAATGAGAGGATGACGGTGTTCCTCACAACCCATTACATGGAGGAGGCTGCCGATGCGGATTATGTGGTGATACTGAATGCAGGGAAGATTGCTGCGGAGGGCACACCGCTGGAGCTGAAGAACACATATACCGGAGATTTTATCACATTATATCATACGGAAGAATCCGAAGTTGCAATGCTGGGAGTGACCTACGAGAAAATTGGTTTGGACAATGCCTTTCGCATTGAGGTGAAGGACACGGCAGCAGCCACAGAGCTGATTATCGGGCATCCGGAAGTATTTCGCGATTATGAAATCGTGAAGGGCAAGATGGATGACGTATTTTTGGCGGTAACGGGAAAGTGAGGATGAGTATGAAATTACGTGCAATGATTTTGCGAAACATGAAAATGTTTTTTAAGGATAAAGGGATGTTTTTTACTTCACTGGCAACACCAATCATATTGCTGGTGCTGTATGCAACCTTCCTCGGGAATGTATATACCGAAAGCTTTGAGCAGGCGATTCCGGAGGGTGTGCATGTTGCCGAGGACCTGATTGCGGCGACGGTTGGAGGACAGCTTCTTTCGTCGATTCTGGCAGTGAGCTGTGTGACAGTGGCATTTTGTTCGAACCTCCTGATGGTACAGGATAAGGTGAACGGTGCGAATGCAGACTTTCTGATTGCGCCGGTGAAAAGGTCGACCATGGCAATGGGCTACTATATTGCAACGGCATTTTCCACGCTGCTGGTATGTGTGGCCGCCTTGGGTGCCGGTCTGATTTATATAAAATCGGTCGGCTGGTATATGAGCGCCGGTGATATTCTGGCACTCTTTGTGGATACGGTGCTTATGGTGATGTTTGGTACCGCGCTATCTTCGATTATCAACGTGTTTTTGTCCACGCAGGGACAGATTTCTGCGGTGGGTACCATTATGAGTGCGGGCTACGGCTTTGTCTGTGGTGCATATATGCCGATTTCCAGCTTCGGGAGCGGCTTGCAGAAGGTACTGTCCTTTTTGCCGGGTACCTACGGCACATCGCTGCTGCGTAACCATGCTCTGGGCGGCGTATTTGATGAGATGAGCAGAGAGCATTTTCCGGATGAGCTAATTGACGGAATCAAGGAATCTATAGACTGCAAGGTTTATTTCTTTGACAATGAGGTGACGGTAACGGCGATGTATACATATCTCGGGATTGTTGTCGCTGTGCTGGTGCTTGTATACATTTTGATTCATATGGGACATGAGAGAAAAGGGCGCAGAAAATGAAGGTGACGATTTTAAAGCCTGCGCCCGGCGAGGACGAGGAAATCATCGTGCGTGCAAAGCAGCTTGACGAGCGTGTGTTGGAGCTCCTGCTGAGTTTGGAGAATGAAGGCGAAAAGTTGATTGGCTACCACGGGGACGGGAGCATGAGCCGGCTTGATCTGCAGGAGGTTTACTATTTTGAGTCGGTGGACAACCGGGTGTTTGCGTATGGTAAAAGCGACGTTGTAGAGCTGAAATACAAGCTCTATGAGCTGGAAGAGCGTTTCCGAAAAACACATTTTATCCGTATATCGAAATCAATGATATTAAATCTTTCCAAGGTGGAAAAGTTTAAGCCGTCGGGAGGAAGCAGAATTGAGGCTGTACTGGAAAACGGTGAAAAAGCTATGATATCAAGACAGTATGTGCCTGATGTCCGAAGACGATTGGGGGTGTGATGCAGTTATGTGGAAAGAGCGAATTAAGCGGATGGTGATGATCAGCGCCTATGTGACCACAGGGACATTGATTGCATGCATATTTTGGTACGGCATATCATTAATTGATAGCGGAAAGAGTGTCAGCGGGGCGACGATTCCCTATGCAACGCTATGGCAGGTGCTTCTTCTGGGGGGGCTGTGTGGAATTGAGACGGAACTGATTCGTGGAGAAACAGAGGTCTCTCACCGCGAAGAATGCGTGCGGAGTATCCTGCATTTTGTCGCTGTAACCGTAACCGCCCTCATTTGCGGTTATTTTTACGGCTGGTATATTCCGACCTTTGCGGGAATCCTACTGATGTGTCTGACATCGGTTTGCATTTATGCATTTTGCACTTATCTGTTATATCGCAAGGGGAAAAAGACTGCAGACGAGTTAAACGAGGGACTAAGCAGGCTGCGCAGGAAAAATCAGGGATAAGCGAAGAAAACGGATTCGTGCCCCTGACTCTTCCTATATTATGCGGTGAGTCACTGCACATGTTACAGATACTTTAATAAAGGTTCAAATACGACACCGTCGGAGGAGGAAAGCTCATATCCGGCGGTTTCTTTCAGGCATCGGCTCACAAAGCCGGCAGCTTTGGCAACGCAGGCCTGAAGCGGCATGCCCTGAACAGTGCCTGCGGCAATGATGGCGGAGAAAATATCCCCGGTGCCGCAGCGCTCGGCAGCAATGCGCTTTTTGCGCAGACAGGTAATGCGGCTGTCCGCCTCCTGCTTTGGGTCAAAGAGGATGTTAGCGAGATATGCACCTGCATCCACACCCGAGATAACAATCTCACCGGGACAAAGTCCGGACAGCTTCTCCAGCAGTGCTGCGAGCTCCTTGCCGGAAAAATGCGAGCGGTACGTGGTGCCGGTCAAAATGCAGGCCTCAGTCAGATTCGGGGTCAGCACATCAGCGTGCGCCACCAGCTGTTTCATGCGGTCGCAGAGTCTTGGCGTAAAGGTGGAGTATGTTTTTCCGTGGTCTCCCATAATCGGGTCGATGATTACACGCGCCTGCGGAAAATCGTGAATAAAGCTTTCGACGATGTCAATCTGCGCATCAGAGCCCAAAAAGCCGGTAAGGATACCGTCGAAGCAAAGCCCCAGCTCCTTCCATTTGCTGATGTAAGCTGGCATTTTGTCAGTGTAATCATCAAAGAAAAACACCGGGTAGGCTGTGTGGTTGGAGAGAATCGAGGTGGGTACCGGACATGCCTGAATGCCCATCGCAGAAATGACAGGAAGGGCGACTGTCAGCGAACAGCGCCCATACCCGGATAAATCGTTGATAATTGCTATTTTTTTCTGTGTTTTCTTTGAAACCTGATTTGGTTTACTCATTGTAAAATCTCCATATTATTTCTCCACTGTCTGTTTTTGGGCAGCAGCCGGCTTTTCGGACTCAAGTCGGAAAAATAAGCCTGATTTTTCAAGTGCCGGACGCAGTGCGCTGTAGAGGATAACTGCAAAGATTACGGACAGGATGGCATTCACGCCGGTGGTGAGAGAGCTCAGCTTTGCAAGCGTTTTAGCGATATCCTGCGGGAGACCGAACAGATATTTCTTATAAAAATATCCGACCAGCGGGTCAGCCACGAAGTTGAACGCCATGCCGCAGATAGCTGCAATAATCGCTGTGCGAAGAATCTTTTTGCTGCTCTGGGCGCGGCTGATGTGGCAGATTGTGTGTGCCACCAGACCGACAATCAGACCGATACAGAGCTTTAAGAAAAAGGTCTTTGGAGCGCTGGTTACATAGCCTGAGGTAAAATCAGCAATCGTAAGCCCGATAGCTCCTGCCATGCCGCCCCAGGTGCCGCCCAGAAACAGGGCTGCCAGCACAACAAAGGTATTGCCGAGATGGAAAGCAGTCTTTTCACTGCCGACGGTAAGGTCAAAGCGGAAAAACTGAAAGCCGATGTAGGCAAGAGCTGCAAACAGGGCAGCGTAGGCAAGGCGCTTGACACGGTCGGAGGTGTTGTAGTTAACGATTTCCTTTTTGGCGAACAGACGGATGAGTCCGTTGACCAGAAGTACAAGACCGATGATGACAAGAAAATAGCCGGCAAAAATCAGCGTATCTTCGGCGGTTATCTCCGCATTCTTGTTTTGATTATAACCAATGATGGTGACAATCAAACCGGCAAGGGCTGCGAGTGCGCCAATCAGGGTAAGAATCAGGTTCTTTTGTTTTTTTTGTTCCATAAATCATTTCTCCATTTCCGGTATGTAAAAGATACCTTTTTTAAGTTGGAGCTATCATAACACTATTCTGACATTGTTGAAAATCCCAAAATAATATTTTTTTATATGGTCAGATTTAAGGAGGAATTAATTGCCGCCACAAAAAATCAGGAACAAGTGAGAGCAAGCCTGCAATGAACAAACCTCCGGCGCACAGCTACAGGAAACACAGATACAAAGGGCGGAATCTGAAGATATCTTGCAATTCGAATAGTTTTGTGCTATATTCAGAATATGGGAGTTTACATAAGAAGGGGTGACGGGGTTGAAAAAGAAGAACTACTATTTGGTTGAAAAGCTGAATTGTCTCAGCTTGCGAAAAAAACTGGTTATATTACAGCTGGTCTGCGTGCTTTTACCGCTTCTGATTACGGACAGCTTTATTATCAATATTTTGGTTAAGGCGGAAGAGCATACTGCCGCGCAGGACATGGAGAAGATTGCGGATGCGGTGAAATATGATTTGACGGAGGCCTGTGAGTCTGCGTCTGTTCTGGTGGAAAAAATATACACCAATCCGGATATAAAGGTCTTTCTGGAAACATCGTTTGAATCCCCGCTTGATTATTACAACCGATATTTGGAAATCACAAGTGCATCCGCATTTTTGGGACAGATGAACAGTGTTCAGTATTGTGTGGCTTTGTATGCGACGACGCCCGGTCTGATTAGCGGCGGCTGTTTTCAGGCACTGGAAAAAGCAGAAGGAACCAATTGGTACGAGGAGTTTATCCGTCAGGATAAGGATGTGATGCTTTTTGTGGATTATGCTGCTTCAGGCTGGGAATCGAGGCGTACACTGTCCGTAATACGCAAGATGGATTACTACAATAAAAATAACTCAAAAAATATCTTAAAGCTGGATTTTGATTACAGCAATTTGCTGCGCTCCATCGTCAATGCGAGATATTCCTCGACGGTCTATGTCTGTAACGGTGACCGCATTTTGTTTTCCAATGACGGCAGGGGAGGCGTGAATACTCCGTTTGAGCTGATTACGGAAGAAATGATTGCAAATGCGGGTGTACATAAGACCATCGGTGTGTATGACAATACCTGGGACATCTACGTCATGCCGGTAAAGAACTCGGTCAAGGATGCAATTTATAATAATCGCTATACATTGCTGATTTTACTGCTGGTAAATTTATTTCTTCCGATTGGATTGATGAATCTGATTAACTGGTCTTTTACAGAGCGCCTGACGGAGCTGGATAAGGCAATTGCAAGTGTAAAGCGGGATGAACTGTATGAGCTGCCTGAAATCAGCGGTAACGATGAAATCAGCATGCTGATGAAATCCTACAATGATATGGCAGGGAGAGTCAATTCGCTGATTCAGAACGAATATAAAAGCCGTATCAAGCGCCAGGAAAGTGATATTGCCAGGCAGAAAGCAGAGCTGCTGGCATTGCACAGTCAGATTAATCCGCACTTTTTATTCAATGCGCTGGAGAGCATCCGCATGCACAGTGTCCTCAAGAATGAAATGGAAACAGCCGGAATGGTCGAGAAGCTGGCGTTGATGCAGCGGCAGTATGTGGAGTGGGGCAATGACAGTGTTCCGATTCATGAGGAGCTGCGGTTTGCCGGCGCATACCTGGAATTGCAGAAGTACCGGTTTGGAAACAGGCTCAATTATCAGATTGAGATGGATGCAGGTGAGGATTATCTTATCCCGAAGCTTTCCCTTGTTACCTTTGTGGAGAATGCCTGTGTGCATGGTATGGAGGAGGCTGCCTCTTCCTGCTGGGTGTTTGTTCATGTATTCCGGATTGAGGATAGTCTGGTAGTTGAGATTGAGGATACGAGCAACGGTATAAATGAAGATGAACGTGTAAAACTGGAGCGGGAAATGAACGAGGTCAACATCGAGATGCTGCAGAACAGCAAGAGTGTGGGAATTTTAAACGCAGCACTTCGTTTAAGGATGATGACGGATAACGTGGTTCATTTTCGGGTAACCAGTGAACCGGGCTCCGGTATGATGATAACGATTGAACTTCCGTTGAGGGGAAAGTGATTTTGGATGATGTAGGGAGCTGTTTTAAGCCATATTATACAGGAAGGTGTATTATGAGAAAAAAAATTGTTTCATTACTTCTGATGTCAGCCATGGCCGTATCTGTATTTGCCGGCTGCGGCAAGTCCGGAGCGGATGATGATGTCACGGAGTTCACGTATTTTATTACCATGCATGGTTCCGAAAAAAATGATGACAACGAAGTGGCAAAGCTGATTGCGGACAAATACGGTGTTAAGATAAAAGAGACCTGGCTTACTACCCAGACTGCTGCTGAGGCGACTAACAACCTGATTGCAGCGGACGAGTACCCTGATCTCATCGACAGTGATGAGATGCAGCTGCTTCTTGATGCAGGCGCATTGATTCCGCTGGATGAATACATTGATAAGTATCCGGATTTCAAGGAGACCTGGTTCACGCAGACAGAATGGGAAAAGTTCCGGCAGCCAGACGGTCACATTTACTGGATTAATCCATTTAATAATGAATATGGCGAAAGCAAGGAAACCATTCATAACGATGAGGCGTTCTGGATTCAGGTAAGAGTTCTTGAGTGGGGCGGTTACCCGACCATTCAGACGATGGATGAGTATTTTGACCTCATAGAGAGATACCTTGCAGCCAACCCGACGATGGAAGACGGTACCGCAAATATCGGATATACTATTCTGTGCGAGGACTGGAGATATTTCTGCCTTGAGAATGCCGGTCAGTTTCTTGCAGGCTACCCGAACGATGGTTCCGTGCTTGTGAACAGGGCTGCCATGACCGTTGAGGACTACAATACCTCGGAGGATACCGTTGCTTATTTCAGAAAGCTTAACGAAGAGTACCAAAGGGGGATTATTGATCCGGAAAGCTTTACTCAAACCTATGATGAGTACATTGCAAAGCTATCTACCGGCTGCGTGCTGGGTATGGTCGACCAGGGCTGGAATTTCCTGAATAATGTCAGCGATGCATTCAAGCAGCAGGGGCTGGACCTGAAGGGCTGCAACTATGTGCCGCTGGGTCTTACCACGACGGCCGGAATGGAGAACAGGTGGCATACCTACGGGGACACGGTCAACCAGGCAAATGGCATTGCGATCACAAAGGATTGCGAGGACCCGGAGAAGGCGTTCGAGTTTCTTGTTGCATGTGCGATGGATCAGGAGCTTCATGACTTGAGATTCTGGGGTGTCAAGGGTGTGGATTATCTTGTCGATGAGAGCGGTCTGTACTATAGGACCGATGAGATGAGAGCAAAATGTGCAGATGCTTCCTACAAGGCTTCCCATCTTTGCGAATACTCCTATTTTCCGCAGTGGAATGGTACCAGCCGTGACGGAAAGAATGCAATGAAACCGGCGGAGCAGCCTTCCGAGTTTATGAACGGTATGGCAAAGCCTTTATTGGACTGTTTCAATGCTTATCATGTTACCACTTATCCGGATATGATTAAATCCGTAGTCGAGGAAAATGCTCCGTGGTTCCCGATGTACAGCTATTCGAACAATTTTACCACAGCGACTCCGGGTGGTCTTGCATGGGTTCTCATGGATGAGTGCAAGCATGAATGGCTGCCGAGAGTGGTTATGGCTTCTGATTTTGATAAGGTATGGGCGGATTACATGGAGGCATACAATGCCTGCAATCCACAGGATTTCATAGCTGAGATGCAGGCAATTCTGGATACCTTCAGGTAGTCGGGCAGGTTTTTGGACCGGTTATTTAAGATAGGATGCACCGGCATAGGATACGGAAAGCCTGCGGTATTAACTGAATCGTTAATATCGCAGGCTTTCGGATTCTTGTTAATCCTCGTAAGGCTTCATCGGGATGATGGTGCCGTCTGCATTGTACTTGAGCTCTCTGAACTTAACGCATCTTCTGTGATTGATGCCGCCGGAGAGGGAGCTGTCATGGTAGAACAGATACCACTTGCCCTCGTACTCTACGATGGAGTGGTGGGTTGTCCAGCCGATAACCGGCTCAAGGATTCTGCCCTTGTATGTAAACGGTCCTTCCGGAGTATCACCGATGGCATATACGATGTAGTGGGTGGTACCGGTGGAGTAGGAAAGGTAGTACTTGCCGTTGTACTTGTGCATCCAAGGACCCTCGAAATATCTGCGGTCCTCATCGCCTGCCTTGATTGGCTCGCCGTTCTCATCGAGAATGGTAATCTGCTTTGGAGTCTCCGCGAGGGATACCATGTCATCATTTAACATTGCTACGCGCGGTCCCAATGCAGCGGCATCTGCCGGAATCGGAGCCGGATCCTCAACGTACTCGCCGGTCTGCCATTTCTCTAACT
>CAMALD010000036.1 GCA_945836355.1 uncultured Lachnospiraceae bacterium
AAACAGATAGCAACTGTCGTTATGGATGCTATGGGACAGCTGTTTTTCAGTTTGAGTGTGGCAATGGGTATTATGATTACCTACGGCTCTTATGTGAGCGATGGGGCTAATTTACAAAAATCCATCAATCAGATTGAAATCTTTGATACCCTAGTTGCTTTTCTTGCCGGTGTTATGATTATTCCGGCAGTATTTACCTTTATGGGGCAGGACGGTATGGCGGCATCCGGTCCGAGCCTTATGTTCGTATCTTTGCCGAAAGTATTCCTCTCTATGGGGAAAGCGGGAAGCATAATCGGTGCTGCGTTTTTTGCCATGGTGTTGTTTGCGGCGCTTACCAGTGCAGTATCGGTCATGGAGGCAGTGGTTTCCAGTATCATGGACCAGTTCCATGTGCAGAGAAGAACTGCGGCGATTATTGAGGTGATCATCACGGTAATCGCAGGAATTATTGTGTGCCTCGGTTATAACAAGCTATATTTTGAGCTGAAGCTTCCGAACGGCTCCACCGGACAGGTGCTTGATGTGATGGATTACATCAGCAACAGCGTATTTATGCCGATTGTAGCAATCGGGACCTGCATTTTAATCGGATGGGTTGTGAAGCCGCATTTTGTTATTGATGAGGTTGAGAAAAATGGCAGGAAGATGGGGAGAAAGAAACTGTTTATTGTGATGATTAAATTCATCGCACCGGTTCTTTTATTCTTATTATTCCTCAAGTCCGTGGGGATTCTAACTGTGATATAAAATATCGAAGCCAGGCAAATCGAAAACCAGCGAACAGCGGAACAAAAACGATAAAAAAACATAAAATATACTAAGATTTGTCATGACGGAGGGCTGTATGAGGTCTGTTTTTGCAGAAATGTCGGTTTTCTGGAAGCTGCTGGGTTTCGGGTGTTTGCTGGTTATTCTTATCATGCTTGTGTATATTCTGGCGCGGAGAAGCTTGAGTGAAAGAAAGGTACGGAGCATGACGGACCGACAGCAGGTTGATAAAGTCAACGAGCTGGCCGGTCCGTTTGGTTTTTATTACAAGGTTTGTGAGGGGATTTTCTCCTCGCGCAGGGATGCTTGGCAGCGTAAAATGGGTTATCAGGAGTTGTTTGACCGGGCGGCGGTGCTAACAAGTATGGTAATCGATGCCCAGCCGGTATATTTTGATTATGCCGGCAAGACATGGCTGGTAGAATTCTGGAAAGGGCAGTACGGAATCAACGCCGGAGGAGAAATAGGGGTTTACCATGCGGAATCAATCGTGCCGCTGCAGGAGTATGCAAGGACTAATTTTTCTGCTGTGAAGGATTGTGAAATGCCGATTATCCGCTCGCGGTTGTTCTGCTTTTGCAGAAATAACGGGAAGGTCAAGGTACTGTATGATCAACAGGCGAGACATTGGTGGCTGACCGGATTTGTTCTTGGGAAGTATGTGATACCTAAAAGGCTCGTGCTTCAAAGTATGCTTGAGTTTCAGAATGCGGATATGGCAGAGGCATTTATGATTGGAGCGAGAAAGGTACAATCACCGTATTTTCAGGCAGGCTATGGCAATCATTGTGTGTACACTGTGTTTGGAAACGGGGAAAGAATACCGTGCAGGCAGAGAGTGCTTCGGGGCATAGCTTTATTGTGGGATTTTCTGCTTGTGCGATTGTTTATTCTGGCAACGGTGCCCTTTCACAACCCGGCGGAGCAGCTGCTCTTTTTGTATAACCGGTTTCCACGGTGCTTGCGCAGTCTTTTGCGTTTCGGAAGAAAATTCCGGCATGACGGAGGTGCAATATGAGCTGTTTGGCTGTTTTCAGAAGGCAGGCCGTATTTCGAGAATTATCGGAAACCATGATGTGGTGCTTCGGAAGGAGCTGCCGGAGGGCATTATTCTTGAGAACCGGGAGGGAGGAAGAAATATGCTTCTGATTCACGGTCATCAGGCGGACTTTTTTAATTATGTCTGTTGGCGTGCGGCGAGGTTTATGGTGAGGTATTTCTGGAAGGGACTGGAGCTTGTCGGGGTTCCCGCGACTTTTACCTGAATGTAGGGAGCTGTGTGCATCCTGAAAGGATTACCTGCATTGAGATTGAAAATATGCAGACGACGCTGGTGAAGTGGCAGGTGAGAACAGGCGGCGGAGGAGTAATGTATGTTAAGAGAGAAGTGCTTGCCGGACCGTATCCGATTGAATAAAGCCGTAAAATGATTTAGAAAAGAACAAAAAAATAGTGCAAGTTTTTGGAGAATGTGTTATAGTATATGCAGAGAGCGTGAAAGCGCTTACAACGAAAAAAATGGAGGCTACATATGAACGAAGTATTGGAACAGTTTCAGAAACTTGGTGTAATACCGGTAGTAGTTATTGATGACGCAAAGGACGCGGCTCCGCTTGCGAAGGCGCTGGTAGAGGGCGGGCTTCCTTGTGCGGAGGTTACCTTCCGTACGGCAGCGGCGGAGGAGGCTATCCGCATCATGTGCAGGGAGTATCCGGAGATGTTGGTGGGCGCAGGTACCGTGCTTACCATTGAGCAGGTAGACCGTGCGGTTGCCGCAGGTGCAAAGTTTATTGTCAGCCCGGGCATCAATCCGAAGGTTGTGGATTACTGCGTTAAGAAGAATATCCCGATTACACCGGGCACCTGCAATCCGAGCAATGTCGAGACTGCGCTGGAGTTTGGTCTGGATGTGGTTAAGTTTTTCCCGGCAGAGCCTGCTGGCGGCTTAAAATACATTAAGGCGATTGCAGCTCCGTATGTAGGCATGAAGTTCATGCCTACCGGCGGAATCAATGAAAAGAATGTCAGAGATTATCTTGCCTATGACAGAATCCTTGCGTGCGGCGGAAGCTGGATGGTAAAGGGTGATTTGATTAAGGCTGGAGATTTTGAGAAGATTAAGGAGCTGACGGCACAGGCAGTTCAGATTGTAAAGGAAATTCGCGGATAATATATTGACTGTTACGTACGGAATATGGAGGGCTTTATGGAACTGAATTTGAGAAAAAAGGAAGAGTGTGCATTTGATGCGGTGTCGCTCGGTGAGATTATGCTGCGCCTGGATCCGGGGGAGGGCAGAATACGCTGTGCCAGAAGCTTCCGTGCATGGGAGGGCGGCGGAGAGTACAATGTAGTCCGCGGTCTGCGCAGATGCTTTGGCCTTAAGACCGGAGTCATTACCGCGTTTGCAGACAATGAGGTTGGAAAGCTGATGGAGGATTTTATCCTGCAGGGAGGCGTGGACACTTCGCTGATTAAGTGGATGCCTACCGATGGTATCGGACGTATCTGCAGAAACGGTATCAACTTCACGGAGAGAGGCTTTGGCATCCGCGGTGCAGTCGGATGCTCCGACCGTGCTAATACCGCTATTTCCAAGGCGACACCGGAGGATTTTGACTTTGAGTATATTTTTGGTACCTTAGGTGTGCGCTGGTTACACACCGGCGGTATCTATGCAGCACTTTCCGAGCAGTCCTGCAAGACCGTTATCGAGGCAATCAGGATTGCAAAGAAGTACGGCACCGTTGTATCCTACGATTTGAATTACCGTCCGTCCATGTGGAGCGCAATCGGCGGCAAGCAGAAGGCGCAGGAGGTCAACAAGGAAATCGCAAAGTATGTGGATGTCATGATTGGCAACGAGGAGGATTTCACCGCATGTCTTGGCTTTGAGATTGAAGGAAATGATGAGAATTTGAAGGAGCTGAACATCGACGGCTACAAGAAGATGATCAATGAGGCTGCCAAGGTATATCCGAATTTCAAGACTGTTGCCACCACACTTCGCACAGTTAAGACCGCTACGGTAAATGATTGGAGTGCATTGTGCTGGGCCGACGGCGAGATTTATAAAGCGAAGGATTACAAGGGGCTGGAAATCATGGACCGTGTCGGCGGCGGTGATTCCTTTGCATCCGGTCTGATTTACGGTCTGATGACCTATCAGGATGCGGAGCTTGCGGTTAACTACGGGGCTGCCCACGGTGCACTGGCAATGACCACACCGGGAGATACCACCATGGCGAGTAAGAAGGAAGTTGAAGCTATCATGGGGGGCGCAGGCGCAAGAGTACAACGCTAACAAAGAACGAAAATGCAAAAACTCAGGTTTTTGCATTTTTTCTTGCCAAGAGGAGAAAAATATGGTACAAATATGAGGGAAACATTGCGATAACCGATGTTTCCTAAAAATTGCAAAATGCAAAATGTGAATACATTGATGAATTGGCAGGACAGAATGGAGGATTTGATTATGGCAAAGAAACCTACCGTATTAATGATTTTGGACGGTTTTGGATTAAATGAGAAGACAGAGGCAAATGCAGTAGCACTTGCCAAAACACCGGTTTTAGACAAGCTGATGAGCACCTATCCCTGCGTCAAGGGTAATGCATCCGGTATGGCAGTAGGTCTTCCGGAAGGACAGATGGGTAACTCGGAGGTAGGACATCTCAACATGGGTGCGGGACGTATCGTATACCAGGAGCTGACCCGTATTACCAAGGAAATCGCGGATGGTGATTTCTTTAAGAACGAGGAGCTTCTTCGTGCTGTGAATAATTGTAAGGCTAATGATTCCGCCCTGCATCTTTTCGGTTTGCTCTCGAGCGGCGGTGTGCACAGCCACATTACTCATCTTTACGGACTCCTGGAACTGGCAAAGCGCGAGGGCTTAAAGAAAGTTTATGTGCATGCATTCCTGGACGGCCGTGATACCGCTCCGACATCCGGCAAGGGATTTCTGGAAGAGCTGATGGACAAGATGGACGAAATCGGCGTCGGCGAGGTCGCATCCATCATGGGACGTTACTATGCAATGGACCGCGACAACCGCTGGGACCGTGTGGAAAAGGCATATGCCGCTATGGTATATGGCGAGGGCAGCAAGGCAGCATGCCCGATGTGTGCAATCAATGCTTCCTATAAAGAAAAAGTAAACGATGAGTTCGTAGTTCCGACGGTAATGGAGAAGGACGGTCAGCCGGTTGCTACCATTAAAAATAATGACTCCATTATTTTCTTCAATTTCCGTCCGGACCGTGCAAGAGAGATTACACGTGCATTCTGCGCCGATGATTTTGACGGCTTTGAGAGAAAGGGCGGCAGAATTCATACCACATATGTGTGCTTCTCCGAATATGATGTAACCATTCCGAATAAGACAGTCGCATTTAAGAAGATTTCGCTCACCAACACGTTCGGCGAGTACCTTGCGGCACACCACAAGACCCAGGCGCGCATTGCAGAGACCGAGAAGTATGCGCATGTAACCTTTTTCTTCAACGGTGGTGTTGAGGCTCCGAATCCGGGCGAGGACCGCATTCTCGTTAATTCCCCGAAGGTGGCAACCTACGATCTTCAGCCGGAGATGAGTGCTTACGAGGTGGCTGACAAGCTGGTGGATGCAATCAAATCCGATAAATACGATGTGATTATCGTCAACTTTGCAAACCCTGACATGGTAGGACATACCGGTATTGTTGATGCAGCGGTAAAGGCTGTTGAGGCTGTGGATGAGTGTGTGGGCAAGGCTTATGATGCATTGCTGTCTGTGGACGGGCAGATGTTCATCTGCGCTGACCACGGTAACTGCGAGCAGCTTGTGGATTACGAGACGGGCACACCTTTTACCGCACACACCACTAACCCGGTACCGTTTATTCTGGTAAATTATGATCCGGCATACACGCTGAAGGATAACGGCTGTTTAGCAGATATTATTCCGACCCTGATTGAGATGATGGGAATGGAGCAGCCGGCTGAGATGAGCGGAAAGTCCCTGCTTCTTAAGAAATAATGCTTGAAATTTCAGATGGCATATGGTATTATATAGCATGTGACTTTGAAGAATACAGTCAACGAAAGGAATTAGGGGAACCATGGAAGTTTTAAAGGGTATTGTAACAGTAATTTATGTTTTGGTATGTATAGCATTGATTGTTGTCGTATTGATGCAGGAGGGTAAGTCCGCAGGACTTTCCGGAGCCATCAATGGTGTTGCGGATACTTACTGGGGAAAGAATAAGGGTCGTTCGATGGAGGGCGCTCTTGAAAAGGCAACAAAGATTCTTGTAGCCGTATTTCTTGTTCTTTCGGTTGTATTGAGCCTGAACTGGTAAGAGAATATCAAGGATAGAGACAAAAGACACACTGCTTGCAGCGTGTCTTTTTCGTGTCATACAGGAAAAGATTATGCAGGCGAATTGCTCTGAGTGTTTCGGGAAAGATAATACTGTTGATTGAAACAGTTGCTTGACAGATGAATAAAGGAGATATATGAAAGAAAGACAGGAAGAAAAACAGGAAAGCAGAAAGCAGATGCTCTCGGCCTTCATTCACGATAAGGGCTATAAGCCGATGCGCTTTAAGGAGCTTGCGGGTATCTTGATGATTCCGAAGGAGGACCGCGAGGAATTAAAGCTTTTATTGGACAGTCTGATTCATGACGGTGAGATTATGACGGATGGACGAGGCAGATACCGCGCGGCGGATGCTTTTGTGAAGACCGGTGAATATCACGGGACAAGCAGAGGCTTCGGATTTGTTACCGCCTTAGGGGAAAAAGAGGATATTTTTATTCCTGAATGTGAGACAAAGGGAGCGCTAAACGGAGATATTGTGCGGATTGCCGTGCGTGATGAGCAGAGCGGTAAGCGCAGGGAAGGCGCGGTGTTAGAGATTGTAGAGCGCGGAACACAGGAGCTCGTGGGCACGTTTCAGCGCGGAAAGAGCTTTGGCTTTGTGGTGCCGGACAATCAGAAATTTGCGTATGACGTATTCATTCCGAAGGAGAAGACCGCAGGAGCGGTAAACGGACATAAGGTATTGGTGCGGCTGACTGATTACGGAGACGAAAGACGCAATCCGGAGGGGGAGGTCGTTCAGATTATCGGGCATATCAATGACCCGGAGACGGATGTCCTGTCCGTGGTGTATGCAAATGGTATTCCGATGCAATATCCGGAGGAAGTGCTCGCACAGACGCAGCTGGTGCCGGATGAGATTTCGGATGCAGACCGTGCGGGGCGCTTTGATGTTACGGATTGGCCGACGGTGACGATTGACGGTGAGGATGCCAAGGATCTGGACGATGCTATCACCCTGAGCAAAGAGGGAGACATCTGGCATCTGGGGGTTCATATCGCGGATGTGAGCCAGTATGTGAAGGAGGGTTCCCCGCTTGACCTAGAAGCCTACAACCGGGGAACCAGTGTGTATCTGGTGGACCGGGTCATACCGATGCTGCCGCATAAGCTGTCCAACGGCATCTGCTCCCTCAATGAGGGCTGTGATCGTCTGGCGCTTAGCTGCCTGATGGATATTGATGCCAGGGGGAATGTGATCGGACACCGGATTGCAGAGACTGTACTGCGGGTTGACCGCCGTATGTCATACACATCGGTGAAGAAAATCATCGAGGAGCACGACCCGGAGGAATGCGCGAAGTACTGTGATTTTGTACCGATGTTTGAGCAGATGGACGAGCTTGCGGGTATCCTGCGCGCCAGAAGGCGCAAGAGGGGTTCCATCGATTTTGACTTTCCGGAGTGCAAAATAATTTTGGATGAATTGGGGCGGCCGAAGGAAATCAAACCGTATGAACGCAATCGTGCCACGAAGCTCATAGAAGATTTTATGCTGATAGCCAATGAAACGGTGGCGGAGGATTATTTCTGGCAGGAGCTGCCTTTTTTATACCGCAGCCATGAAAACCCGGATGCGGAAAAGATTCAGAAGCTTGGAATTTTCATCAACAACTTTGGATACAGCCTGCATATTGCACAGGATGAGGTGCACCCGAAGGAGCTGCAAAAGTTGCTCGAGAAGGTGGATGGTACACCGGAGGAGCCGATGATTGCAAGGCTTTGCCTGCGCTCGATGAAGCAGGCAAAATATACGGATTTCTGTGACGGGCATTTTGGCCTGGCGGCGAAGTACTACTGCCATTTTACGTCGCCGATCCGCCGCTATCCGGATCTACAGATTCACCGGATTATCAAAGAAAATCTGCATGGCACGCTGAAGGAAAAGCGGATTGCGCATTACGAGCGCATCCTGCCGGAGGTGGCAAAGCAGACGAGCCGCACGGAGCGCCGTGCGGATGAGGCGGAGCGCGAGGTAGAGAAGCTGAAAAAGGTTGAGTTCATGGAAGACAAGGTGGGCGAGATTTTTGAGGGCGTCATCTCGGGAGTGACCTCCTGGGGAATGTATGTGGAATTGCCGGATACCGTCGAGGGAATGGTGCACATGTCGGATTTAAGGGATGACTACTATATCTTTGATGAGGACCATTATATGCTCATCGGTGAACACACCGGGCGAACCTATAAGCTGGGGCAGAAGGTGAGGGTAATGATTGCCGGTACCGATAAAATATTAAAAACAATCAATATGGTCGTAGAACAGTAGCAAAACAAACGGGGAATATCCGCCCTTGTACAAAGCAGGACGGATTTTGAAATGAGGGAGAATATGAGTAAGGTTTCAAAGGAAAGCAAAAAAATAGTTGCAAACAATAAAAAAGCATATTTTGACTATTTTATCGAGGATACCTATGAGGCAGGTATTTCTCTTGCCGGCACCGAGGTGAAATCGCTGCGCATGGGCAAGGGAAGCGTGAAGGAGGCGTTTATCCGGATTGAAAAGGGGGAAGTCTATCTGTATGGCATGCACATCAGTCCGTACGAAAAAGGAAATATCTTCAACAAAGACCCGCTGCGTCCGCGCAAACTCCTGCTTCACAAGTATGAGATTAACAAGCTGCTTGGCAGGATAAAGGAAAAGGGCTACACTCTGGTGCCGCTCAATGTGTACTTTAAAGGCAGTCTGGTAAAGGTTGAAGTAGGTCTGGCGCGAGGTAAAAAGCTCTACGATAAGAGGGAGGCGATTGCCAAGAAGGACCAGCGCAGGGAGGCTGAGAAGGAGTTTAAGGTTAAAAATCTGTATTAAGTCACTTGAGCTTTGATATTTCACGGAATTTATTTGTTTTTTTTGTGTCGCATTTTCGGACTTTTTTTCGTTTT
>CAMALD010000037.1 GCA_945836355.1 uncultured Lachnospiraceae bacterium
TTCAGGGTAATACCCTCCACAAGCTCCATCACAATATAATATAAGCCGTCATCATCCCCGACATCATACACATTTACAATGTTCGGGTGCGAAAGACCGGCTGCCGACTGAGCCTCTGCGCGAAACTTCGAAACAAAATTCTTATCGCTGGAATACTCCGGCTTTAAGATTTTGATTGCGACATTGCGGTTTAATCTGTGACACTTTGCCTTATATACATCTGCCATACCGCCGGATCCGACCTTGTCAATGATCTCATAGCGTTCACTGATGTACATTCCTGGTTTAATCATAAATCTACCTCATTTCTGCGCCATCCGGCGTTGTTAAAAGCGGCTCTGAGAAATCTGCAACAAGCAGTATGGAGATATTATCCCTGCCTCCGTACTCGTTTGCTTTCATCAAAAGCTGCTGTCCGGCTTTTTCGACATCCCCCCGGTATTCTCGGATGATTGACAGAATCTCCGCATCGTCCACCATGTTTGACACGCCGTCCGAGCACATCAGAATCACATCCTCCGGTAAAAGCTTAACCTCAAAAAAATCCGGTACTATATCCACATTAGCACCCAGTGCTCTTGTGATCACATTTTTGTTCGGGTGAAATCTCGCTTCCTCGCGTCTGACTTCCCCTCTGCGAATCATTTCCTCAACCAGCGAATGATCCTGCGTTATCTGTCTGATTTTATCCTGACGAATCAAATACAGTCTGCTATCGCCGATGTTGGCTACATACAGCGTATTCTTATCCACCGTCGATACGACGAATGTGGTACCCATCCCGGACAATTCCTCATTTTCCTGTGCCTTTTTCAGCAGCTCATGATTCGTCTGGCATATTGCATCTTCGATGGTACTGATTACCGTTTTCTTCGCACTGTTTTGCACACAGTGTACAAACTCCTGCGCAGCAAATCTGGATGCGTAATCGCCGGCATTGTGTCCGCCCATACCATCCGCGACAATAAACAGATTCATTAGACGCCCTACCGGTTCTGCCGTACAATACACAAAATCCTGGTTGGACTCTCTCTTTCTGCCCACATCCGTCACCGAATAGGTCTTCATGTACGGCTCACCTCCTGTTCCTTTTTTCTGTCTGTATAGCTTTTCCTTAGTTGTCCACAGGCCGCATTGATATCCGAGCCCATTTCTCTTCTTATAGTAACATTTATTCTGTTTTTTTCAAGTATATTTTTGAAATTTTGGATACTTTCCTGTGCTGAGCGCTTAAATTCTCTCTCTTTCACCTCGTTCACCGGAATCAGATTAATCAGGCAGTTTTTTCCCTTTACCAGCGCCGCCAGTTCCTTTGCCTGCGCGGGCGAATCATTGACACCGGCCACCAGACTGTACTCGAAGGTCAATCTTCTCCCTGTTACCCGATAATACTCGTCCAGTGCTTTCATTATTTCTCTAAGTGAGTATTTCACGGCAATCGGCATCAGCTTCTGCCGGTCGGCATCATTCGGAGCATGAAGTGACAGCGCCAGATTGATAGAAAATTTCTCTTGTGCCAGCTTTCTTATTCCCTCTACCAGCCCGCAGGTCGATACCGTAACGTTTCTCTGGCTGATATTAACGCCGTTCTCATCCGTGAGCATCCGGATAAACCGTGTCAGATTATCATAATTGTCCAGAGGCTCTCCCGTTCCCATCACAACAACATTCGAAACGCGCTCACCGGATAATCTCTCAATCTGGTACACCTGCTCAAGCATTTCGGAGGCGGTCAGATTGCGCGCCAGACCTCCCAGCGTAGACGCACAGAATCGGCAGCCCATTCTGCAGCCTACCTGGGATGAAATACATACCGAGTTGCCATGATGATACCGCATCAGGACACTCTCGATTACATTCCCATCCTGCAGCTCAAACAGATATTTGACCGTGCCATCCAGAACAGACTCCAGCTTATCCACCGTCTCCAAATGGCAAAAATAAAATTCTTCCTTACATTTTTGCCGGAAACTACCAGAAATATTCGTCATGTCATCAAATCCGTCACACAGCTTTTTATGCATCCATTCATACATCTGCGTGCCCCGGAACGGCTTCTCACCCATTCCGGCGACGACCTCTTTCAGCTCCGCCAGCTCCATTGACTTGATATCTCTTTGCTCCATTCCCCAATTACCTCATTCTGCTCCTTTACTGCTTTTGAAAACGGCTGACGAAAAAACCGTCCGACGCATTCGCCAAAGGCAGCAATTGTAAATACCCTTTTTTTGTGTCCACATTCTTTAATCTGTCCGGAAGGTACGGATCCAGGGAGCTTTCGCAAAGCCCAAGCTCCTCCCTGATCCACCTCACATTTTCTATGTTCTCACACGGATTGATTGTGCAGGTTGAAAAAATCAGCACGCCGCCCGGCTTCAGATACTTCACAACCGTCGCAAGTATCTTCCTTTGAAGCTCCTGAAGCGAGCGCATTCCATCTTCTGTCACATGATATTTGATATCCGGCTTTCTAGCAATAATTCCAAGGCCGGAGCACGGCAGATCCGCCAGCACCACATCGGCCTTTCCGATATCCTCTTCCCGTACCTGCGTGGCATCCTGCAAAAGCAGCTCCACGTTCTGAAAGCCCAGCCGTTCTACGTTTTCCCTCAGCTTATTCAGCTTATATTCCGATACATCCCTGGCACTCACACGCCCCTGCTGCAAAATATCCGCTGCCTGCAAGGCTTTCCCTCCGGGCGCCGCACAGCAATCTATCACATAATCCCCGTCCTTTAGACCGGCACATAAGACCGGCAGCATGGAGCTCTCATCCTGTACCTGTATATAGCCTTCGCGAAAAGCCGAAAGCTTTTCCAGAGTATCCACGCCGGATAATCTCAAGGCCTGCGTCAGCCATCTTCCGTCACTCACACAGACACCGTCCGATACCAGACTTTCTATACAAGCTTCCCTGCTTACTCTTGACCGGTTCACCCGGACCGTCAAATCACTGCGCTGCAAAAACACCTCGAACATTTCACGTGTCAGATCTATTCCGTACCATGCCACAAATTTTTCTGCCAGCCACTCCGGCACGGAATAACACAATGCCAGCTTCCGCATTTCGGAAGCCTGTCCAAGAAACGCTTCCGGTTTCTTCGGCTCCCTGGCATACGAGCGCAGTACACCGTTAACAAAACCCGACAGACCTCCTAAGCCTTTCTTTTTGACAAGCTTTACCGCCTCGTTGCAGACTGCGGAGGGCGGCACCGAGGTATAGGCAAGCTGATAGAAGCCCATCCGGATAATATTTCGGACAAGCGGCTTCATTTTTTGAGGCTTTACACTTGAATATTGTGCAATCAAAAAATCCAGCGTCTCCTTACGCTCCACAACGCCCTGACACAGCATGGTGGCGAAGCTGCGCTCCTTTTTATCCATCTCAGGCACAGCAGCAAGCTCACGCGCCATAACCGTATGACTCAGCTTTTGCTCTTCCGCAATCTGCATCAGCATCTTCAGAGCAAGCTCTCTGGCGTTCATCAGTCTTTTCTCCTTCCAAACAGCAAAATCAGGCGCAGAAGCTGCAAAATCGAGGCAGCCGCAGCCGCCACATAGGTCAATGCCGCAGCAGAGAGCACCCTTCTGGTTCCTTTCACTTCATCCCCGTATAGAATTCCCATCTCCGACACGGCCCGTATCGCACGTGACGATGCGTTAAACTCGACCGGCAGTGTCACAAACTGAAACAGCACTGCCAGCGAAAACATCACGATTCCGAGCGTAATCAGAAACCGGGCATTGCTGGTGCCTATCAACAGTCCGATGAGAATCAGCGGCCACGAAAGCTTTGCGCCGATATTTGCTACCGGTACAATCGCCGAACGCATTTTTAAAGGAACATAGGCATTCGCATGCTGAATGGCATGTCCGCACTCGTGGGCAGCCACTCCGATTGCTGCAACCGAGCTCCCCTCATACACATTCTCCGAGAGACGCAGTACCTTTTCTATCGGGTCGTAATGATCCGTGAGCTGTCCCTCCACGCGCGAAATCGTAACATCATAAATACCGTTTGCATATAAAATTTTCTCTGCAGCCTGTGCTCCGGT
The DNA here is from genome assembly GCA_945836355.1 of uncultured Lachnospiraceae bacterium. Lineage (GTDB taxonomy): Bacteria > Bacillota > Clostridia > Lachnospirales > Lachnospiraceae > RGIG4057. The sequence continues at coordinate 4,056 of CAMALD010000037.1, forward strand.
CAAGCCGGACATGCTGCGAACCTTTGAGTATTTAGCATATGTGCTCTTGACCTTTGCAGATGCCAGCAGACTGAGCAAAACACCAATCAATACCAACCCATATGTCCAATCGTAATACATGAAGTTCCTCCTTTTCTCAGCTTAAAACTTTACCAACCTCCAACGCACATCCGCGCAGAAATTCACCTGCACTCATACGTCTCTTTCCCTCTATCTGTACTTCCTTTGCAACCAGGATTCCCTCCCCGGTCAATACCGAAAAGGACTCCTTTAGCACTTCAACCACGGTACCCGGCTCAAACCTCTGTGCCCTCACAAGCTTTTCCAGCGCCTCGTCCGGCTCCTCGACAACTTTGCACTGCCAGAACTTAAGAATCTTACCGTCCAGCACGGTAAACGCGCTCGGCCACGGATTCAGCCCTCTCACCTGACGCTCCAGCACAGCGGCTGGACGTGTAAAATCAAGTCGCCCCATCTCCTTTTTGAGCATGCCGACATAGGTTGCCTGCTGCTCATCCTGCGGAGTGCGCTGTACACTGCCCTCCTTTATCTGCCGGATTGCCCGCCGCAGCGCCACGCCTCCCGCGACTGCCAGCTTATCATGCAGGCTTCCTCCGGTCTCCGCGTCCGAAATCTCCACCAGCTCCTTGGTAATCATGTCGCCGGTATCAATCCCCTCCGCCATATACATAATGGTAACTCCGGTAACCTTCTCTCCGTTCAGAATCGCCCACTGAATCGGAGATGCACCGCGGTATTTCGGAAGCAGGGAAGCGTGAACATTAATGCAGCCGTATTTCGGTATATCCAGCAGCCGCTTCGGCAGAAGCTGTCCGAACGCCGCCACCACAATCAAATCCGGTGCCATCTGCTCCATTTCCTGCAAGAATTCCTCCTCACGCACCTTCTGCGGCTGTAAGACCTCAAGCCCGTGTTCCAGCGCCGTTAGCTTTACCTGCGAGCATCCCATTTCCTTGCCCCTGCCCTTCGGCTTATCCGGCTGGGTCACTACAGCAATAATCTCATCCTCACCCTTAATCAAATCCTCCAGAATCACTGCTGCAATTTCCGGAGTACCCATATATACAATCTTCATTTATCCTCTCATTCTGCCCAACAGCGGCTAAAAAATACCATAGGAACAACTGCGTTTTTAGGCCTCGCTATCGCTGCTCTTTAATTCTCCCTCGACCTTTTCGACATACAGCACGCCATCCAGATGATCAATCTCATGGCAGAAGGCGCGTGCGAGAAGCTCACTACCCTCAAGCTCAATCGGCTGCATATTGCGGTCGAGCGCACGTACCTTAACATAATTCGGGCGTGTCACCGTTCCTGCCTTGCCCGGAACACTAAGGCAACCCTCATCCCCGGTCTGCTCTCCCTGTGCCTCTTCAATCACCGGATTAATCAGCACAATCGGCTGATCACCGTTCTCCGATACATCAATCACCACAAGGCGCTTCAAAATCCCCACCTGCGGTGCCGCAAGTCCAACTCCGTTTGCGTTATACATGGTCTCCAGCATATCATCGATCAGGGTGGAAATTCTCGGAGTCATCTCCTTAATCTCCTTCGAGGTCTTTTTCAATATGCTGTCGCCGATTTTTCTGATTTGTCTGATTGCCATATCCTTTTATCCTCCATTGATTTCATTCGTTTCCGTTCAGGCGGCAATGACTAATATCCGTTCATCGGGTCGAAGTCAAATTGCACACCCACATTTTTAAAATGCTCCGAATATACTATATATCCCTCCAGAAAATTTTTCAAGGCTACGAGCGCAGGATATTTTTCCTGTTTGAAATAAAGCATCCTCCGGTACATATCGCTGGCCTTTGCCAAAGTAGCAGGTACCGGACCGATAATCGCCGTCTCCCTCTGCTCCTGCTCTCTCCCGATATATTGTTTTGCCATACTGCCCAGCAATGCCGCCGCGGCGTCCGCATTCTCTTCCTTTGCAGAGCTTACCAGCAGGGCAAGAATATGCCCCGCAGGCGGGTAGGAAAGTGCCTGACGGTACGACAGCTCCTGCTCAAAAAACTGTACGTAATCCTGCTTCGCAGCCGCTCTGACTGCATAGTGCTCCGGCTGATACGTCTGAATCACCACCTCTCCGGCCTTCCTGCCTCTGCCCGCTCTTCCCGCAGCCTGTGCGAGCAGCTCAAAGGTACGCTCGGACGCGCGGTAATCACTTGCATTCAGCGACAGGTCTGCCGCAAGGATGCCGACCAGCGTCACATTCGGAAAATCATGTCCCTTGACAATCATCTGCGTGCCGATTAAAATGTCCGCTTCCCCGCACGAAAATGCCGACAGGATTTCTTCGTAGCTCTCCTTCTTTTTTGTGGTATCTGCATCCATGCGCAGCACCCTTGCCGCAGGGAAGGTTTTCTTTACCAGCTCCTCGATTTTCTGGGTGCCGGTGCCAAAGGCAGCAATGTATTTCGAGCCGCATACCGGACAGGTCGCCGGCTTTGGCTGTTTCTCGCCGCAGTAATGGCACACCAGCATGCCATTGTCGTGTGCCGTCATCGAGATATCACAGTGAGGGCATTTCATAACATGTCCGCAGCTCCTGCACGATACAAACCCAGCGTATCCGCGCCGGTTCAAAAACAGCATGGACTGTTCACCCCTTAGCAGGCGCTTTGAAAGCTTTTCCTGCAGGCTTCTGCTGAATATGGAACGATTCCCCGCTTTTAATTCTTCTCTGAGATCAACCACCTCCACCTGCGGGAGCACCGCCCCGCTCACCGCCCGCTTATCAAGGGTAAACAAGGTATACTCCCCCGTCCGTGCGCGCTCGTACGCCTCCAGGGACGGCGTTGCCGACCCCAGTATGACCGAAGCGCCGCAAAGCCCGGCGCGCTTGACGGCCACCTCCCTGGCATGATACTTCGGCGGCATTTCACTTTTGTAGCTGCTCTCATGCTCCTCGTCGATGATAATGAGCCCCAGACGCTCAAACGGTGTAAACAGAGCGGATCGCGGTCCGATCATAATATCGATTTCCCCGCGCTTTGCCCGAAGGCTCTGATCATAGCGTTCTCCGGCAGACATGCGGGAGTTCAGTATTGATACCCGCTCCCCGAAGCGGTGATAAAAGCGCAGCACCGTCTGATACGTCAGCGCAATCTCGGGAATCAGCATAATCACCTGTCTGCCGCGTTTTACAAACTCCTCAATCACCGATAAATAAACCTCGGTCTTTCCGCTGCCCGTCACACCATGTATCAGATATGTCTTGCGCTCCCCGCTTTCCCAGTCCCGCAGCACGGTATCATGGATGAGCTGCTGACTCTCATTCAGGTGCAAGGGTTCTGCCTTTCCTGCCGCTTCAGCCGGCAGCATATGTTCCATAGGATTGCGGTAATCCGTCTCCTCCCGCACCTTCACCACACCGGCTTTTTCCAGACTCTGTATGGTCGCCGCACTCACCGCGAGCTTTTCTGTGACAATGTTCCACGCAAGCGCCCTCTCCTGCAGCAGCTCCTTAAGCAGCCGTTCCTTTGCCACATGCTTTTTCCTGACTGCCTCCGAAAGGGCGTCCCGGGCAACATCGCTGTTCTCGGTCAGCACCACAGTCTTTTTGACCACCTGGCGCACCTGCTTTTTCACCGGCAGTACCGTATGCAGTGCAGCATTCATCGTAGCCCCGAAGTTTTCGCGGATAAAATAGGCCAATTCAATCATCTGGCTTTCAATGACCTCGCCCTTTTCTTCCACGCGCCGGATCGGTTTGATTCGTTCCTCCTCGATTTTCGGCTCCTCCGATAAGCCGACAATATAGCCCTTTCTCTCCGACGCCCCAAACGGAATCGTCACCAGCGCGCCGATTACGGCTTTTTCAGCCAGTCTCTCCGGAATACGGTATTGATAAGTTTTATCCAGTTGTCCGCTCGAAATATCAATTATGATATCTGCATACATATAACCAAAACTCCTACTGCAATCCCTTCACCAGTTCTTCCAGATGCATTCCACGCGAGCCCTTAAACAGCACGGCATCCCCCTCTTTTACCTGTTCCTTTAAGTATGCAAGCGCCTGTGCATTGGTATCAAAATGTGCACCGGCAGTGCCTGCGGCGGCCTGCGCCATGTACTTTGCCTGCGTACCGATGGTCACGAGAATATCCACACCGCTTTTTGCCGCATAAGCACCCACCTGTTCATGACAGGCTTTCGACAGATTACCCAGCTCCAGCATATCCGCAAGCACTGCAATATGCCTTCGTGCACTGACAGCCATCAGTGCGTCGATGCCGCCCCGCATGGAGTCCGGGCTGGCATTGTAGGTGTCATCGATTAATACCATCCCGTTTACTTTTATTTTTCCGCCCCGCATCGCAATCGGCTGATACCAGCTTAAGCCCTGCGCTGCCTGCGCCATAGTCAGTCCACTTTTCACCGCCACCGCCAGTGCGGCAAGCGCGTTGCGCACATTGTGCTCACCGGTAACCAGAAGCTCGATGTCCTGCTTTTCCTGACCGTCCGCTGTATTATGACACGCTGTAAAATACAGCCTTTCATTTTCTGTGCGGACATTCTTTGCCCGGAAGTCACATTCGCTCCCGAGACCATAGGTTATGATTTCCAGTCCGGCAAGCTTCTGCCTTGTCTGCGGCAGCATATCCACCTGTTCCGGGCATTGATAAAGCTGCGCAAGCAGCGGATCGTCCCCGTTGAGCAGCAGCTCTCCGCCCTCCCTCATCTCATTGATGATACACAGCTTCTCCCTGCGGATGTTTTCCTGCGAACCGAGCTGTCCGATGTGGGATACACCGATATTGGTAAGGATAGCGATATCCGGACAGGCGACAAAGGCGA